>CAIWTN010000084.1 GCA_903915625.1 uncultured Pseudomonadota bacterium
AGGGTAATAATTGCATCGGCATTCGGTAAGTCACTTAGGGTAACCTTCGCGCCGTCCCGCTTATATGCCGTGGTTTCAACATTGTTGATGAATACTTGCCATGTGCCGAATTCGGGATACGGGACACCGGTAGCCGTGAACTCCTTTTTAACTTCACCTAGGTAATCCCAGCTTACCTTTACATCACTCCCGCTTTGAACGTTACAGTCGATCGTTAACTTGGTGCCATTTAAAACCTTGGAGCGCTCTTCTGGAGATGCACTAAGTACCAAAGTATTTGGAAGCGGTGTCTGGGGCAGTGTTGCATCTAGCACTCCGGCTCCGTTTAGACGGTAACTCATGGTGATCTTGCGACCGTTCACAAAATCTTCCTGTTTAACCGTTGCGACGTTGCCTGAAAGCTCGACAGCTAAGGATTGTCCATTGTTCGCATCGGTGAATTTTACAGTTTTTAGTGACTTTTCACTGACAGCGACGGGGTATTTGTACACTGGCCCAAGGACCACCTTGTAGGCAGCATCGATTTGTGATGCCTCTTGTGGAGCTGCGTTGAATACAAGTTCGCCGGCAGCGCCTAACGTGTATTCAGACGCAACAACGCCGTTCACCTTCACGTTTAAGCTGGCCGGCAGGATAGCTGGGTTGAGCAAGAACGTAGTTAATAAAGTTACATTTTTCTTAAACTCGATTTTGATGTCTGCGCCGTAGGCTGGAGAGGCGGCGAAGACAATTTCGTTGGTTGCTGCATCCACGCCGTACTCGGCTACAGCAGCAGCGTTGCCGTTGACAAACACCTTAAGAGTACCAGCTGCGGGCGCTTCGCCAAGTGCAAAGCGATTAGTGACCGGTAGCGGCGAAAAACCGACCGAATAAGAAGCTTCGATCACTGAGTCTTTAGGGGGAGCGGGATTGAAGCGAACAGCGCGACCGGTCAATGTGTAACCGCCCGCCACTAGTTGGCCATTTACTTTCAATTTTAAAGTCCCGGCATCTGGGATCTCGGATAGGGTAAACTCCTGGTTCAGTACAAGAGCAAGGTCCTGAGAAATAGAGGCTGCCGAATTTTTCGTAGGTTTGCGGCTTTCAAATCAGCAGCTTTTTTCGGTACGTTGCCCTGAAAATCAGTGCTTTTCGAGCATGCACTTGGAGATGATAGCAAAGTGATGACGATGCTTAGAGAGCAACTTAATCTTGCGCTACGCTTCACTCTTGCAGGTGAAAATGGCACGCTGAGTTGAGCTTGTTTAAGCATCAGTGGCATCCCTCCTGTAAGTTCCTCGAATGGTTTTTACAGGCGGATATTTTGCTTTTCGACTTTGGCTGGAGGGAACTTGAGGGAGTGTTTTTACGTTAATTATATCAGGTGGTTCGAGTGGTGGTATCAATTCCCATTCTTGCAATTTTGTAGAAGGCCGAGTTGAGTTGAACGAAATGCCGTCAGACTAAAAACGCTCTCATTACATGAGTAACTTATTGAATGCGGGCAGCTTGGAACTAGTTGAGTGACTGGATAAATTGCCATACTGTTGGCAAAGTGAATTCTGGCCAATGATGGTTACCGCTCCATGGGCAATACCATACAGGGTTTTCCTTAGGGCAGCCGTCGAGTAGGTGACATGCATCTTGATTCTTTGAATTAAATTCAACTGGCAAAGGGCAGCCATTTGCCGCCGCATAAGAAGTGACAAGGTTAGGCGCTGACGGGTAAAATCCAATGGTTGCGTCGGATTTTCCATGAATTATCATGGCTGCCTTTTTCGACCCTGATCCGCCTCCTGATACCGAAATCACACCACGAATAGCATCAATTCGTTCCGCCACAAGGCTGTTAACGAAATAGCTCCCGTTACTAAATCCATGGACAATGATGCGTTTGTTATCGATGCAATATTTTTCTCCGATAGATTTCACGATGGCATCGAAGAAGGCAAAATCTTTGCTTCCGTCGTACGGATTCCAGGTACCTCCGGCTGCGTTTGGATATACAAATACGGCTTCATCCTTCCCCAGCTCTTCGATGATCGGCCATTTGTGATCGTTTCGGGGCGAGTTACCATCGAGGCCAGATCCATGGAAGCCAATCACAAGTGCATGAGTATGGGTATTTTGAAAGGCAGGGTTTACGACACGTATCATCGAGCGCTGCTGGTCGCCGACCTGCAGGGTTACGTTTTTGACCCCGGTGTCTGTGACTGCTAATCCGCATCCGCTACTACTCTGGATTGGACTATTTTTTTGAGTATTTTGTTGCTGGCTACCGTTAGGCTTAGAATCAAGAACTTCACCAACTACTGGGGTGATCGTTACCTCACTAGCTGGAGTGACGGCTACTGAGCCTGATGGCGTCCGTGATGCAATTTTGCATACAGGAATCGATGCCTCGAACTGTGGTGTGTTTATGTTGTAGAGCTTGGTGCTACTCACGGCACATACTTTGTATAGAATCTCTCCCTTTGTGTCGGAAAAATTCATCGCGATGTCATAAGTACCCTGTGGGATAATGAGGGTCACGTTGGCTGCGCTGCCATTTTGGAAATCCGCTTTTGCGAAGCTTTGTGCAACCTTTGCTTGGTCGCCGTCTTTGCGCAGCATGGTGATGTCGAGCTGGTCCCAAGCTGGATCACCGGTAGCTGGAGTGAATTGGCCAATGATGAAAGAGCTAACTCGAGATCCACGGGCGATGCCTTGAACCGCATTGTGCTTGCAAGCGACGAAACATACCACCATCGCTAATATTACAACGGATCGGCCAACGGCATTCCCTGCTGTGGTCATTGGATCGCCTTTTTATCTCGCGTGTAAGGGGTACCATCATGGAAAACCCCCGGCAAATATCTAACACCAAGATTATGAAAATCGAATACGGTTACTTTTTAAAAGATATTTTGAGATTATAACATATTGAGATCGCGAGATGCATTTGCACTCTGCATATAATACTGGTGCTCAGGCTGTGGCAGTCTTTTGCCCCACCGTGAGTCGACACAGTAGCGCAGAACCGGCTCTCTATAATTCTTCCAGAAACGGTTCCTGACCCCAAGTCTCGCCAGAATCGCCTGCGATTTACTTGCGTCGAATCGGACTCCGTTACCAGCCAAATAAGAGTGGTACGGACTCGCCAATGCCACTACTGAAAGAAACTGTTCGGAGAACATCCGCCTCAAGGGGGTTTTATTGATCCATTTGAACAGCCAGAACGGTAATGACCGACCATGCTGAACCCCGGCAAACTTATTTGCATCTAGTAATAATTCGCCTATTTTAATTTCGTTGCCTAACCCTGATGACAGCAGGAAAGTTTGACCTGGAGCCGATTCCTCCTGCATCAGTGCCACTATTCCATCTGCAACATAGTCTACTGGCACTACGTCGAGGTAAGCGCTCTTATTGCACACGATCAGTGACGTCATCTTTCTGGCTAATAGCAGAACGGGCCAGTACAGTACCTTGAAGTGGGGTGTGTAGCCGGTTGTAGAGTCCCCAACTATGATGGATGGTCGGTAAATTGTGATGGGAAGGCGATTGGCATATTCAGCGAGAAGCTTTTCTGCCTCGAATTTGCTCTGTTCGTAAGAATTGGCAAAAGCTTGGCCGCGGTCTAGGTCGTTTTCCTTGACGAGTCCTCGCTTGATCCCGGCAACGAAAGCGGTTGAGACGTAATCAAGCCTGCGTAAAACGCCGGTCTCTCGTAGTTTTACGGCAACATCGAGTACGTGACGAGTGCCCTCTGTGTTTTGCTGGCGTGCTTCCTCAAGAGGAGCACCAAAATCGGTACTGGCGCCGCAGTGCAGGATGTGGTGTACGTCAGTCCGCAGAGCCTCAAGGTCCTTCTCACTCAGTCCCAAGCCTGGTAGCGTAAAATCGCCGGTCACTGGTATAATACGGCTCGCAAGCTCCCCAGCCTGATCAGGGGGGAATACGTTTCGCAGCACATCTGCTACGCGTGATTCAGCGCTGGCATTACTGCGTGTGCGAACCAAAAGATAAATGCGCCCGTACGCTGGTTTGTCCACCAACCGCGATAAAACCGCCTTGCCAACAAAGCCAGTGGCACCGGTCAATAGTAGATTCGTCAAGCCAGAGCTATTCGTCTTTAGATTTTCAGTTGTAGTATTCAATTGAGCTCGCCTTTCACTATTACACAACTATATTCACCTGAGGTACTGCATCTAAGGGCCAGAGCGAATGGGCGCTCCGGACTTATATTATTCGTAAATTGTCCGTGATTTATACGCGATCGTACTGCAAGAGGCACAACACCGCAATTGAAGAACTCTGATACCAATGCGAGGTCTAACATGCCGCCAGCTTCCATAAGTCCGCCCAGCACGCGTGAGGTATCTGCTAGGGCTGGGGCTGTCCCAGCACCGGCAAATACTCGCCCGAGTACTTCGATTTCCATCAAGTCTAGTTCCGGTATTCCGCTACTCCCGCTGAATATCAAACCGATCTCAGAAGGTTTGACCGCGGCAGCGCTGAGTGCCCTTATGATGCAATCGTACAAAGCTTTACCATCGGGGTCAAAGCGTGCTGGACCTAATCCGTCACATGAATAGGCGCTAGACATGTATGATGCAAGAATTCGAGAGCCTCGCGCTAACGCGGCTTCTCTCCTCTCCAAAGTTATGAAGGCGGCTCCATCGGCTACGGCTGTCCCGTTGGCATATCCTGCGACAGTATTCGTAGCAATCAAGGTAGCTTTTCGGAATTCCTCAGTGGAATCACTGCAGCCGCCAGCAATGGCTAAATCTAGTGCACCTCGCTTCACGCGTTTAGCTGCATTGATTACAGCTAAATGTGCACTTAATACGGATGCCGTGTAGTTGGAGTTTGGTCCTCTTGCGTCCCACATGAGTGACCCGTAGCAGAGTACGTTATTAGATAATCCTAGTAGGAGAGTCACTGGACGAGCGGATCTACTGGTCTGCCCAAAAACCCTTTCCGAAATGTGGCCATGCTGGTCACGGGCAGCGTCCAAAGCTTCGAAATGACCACTATGATCTTGAGGGTTAGGGGGGGACTCACCCGTATAGATGTCCACCCGCTGGGGCGAATAATATTCAGGTTCATAATTTGAGTCTGTCATTAAACCACTCAGAGCGGCGAGTCCGATTCCGTCGGCCTGAGAACAGCTTCGCAAGTACCGCCGATCCTTGACATGGGAGTCGGGCCGGAAGAGCTTTAAGCTATAGTCATATTCTGAAGTAGTGACCCTGCCATTTTGCAGTAGATCCCAATGCGCGGTGCGGCCGATTGCACCGGCAGTAACAGCTCCAATACCTGTAATTACGATATCGGACGGACTCATCTTCCGATTCTCCCGGCGATTAGAGCGGTATTTGAACCACCAAATCCTACAGAATTTGACAGGGCAAAGCTGAAATTTCGCGCCTGTGCTTCGGGGGCAGTCAAGGTAATCAAGCAGTCAGTGTCAAATGAAGATATATTGACGGAAGGAGGTAATGTTTGGTGGTGGAGAGCAAGCAGACAAAAGGCAAATTCTAGAGCACCCGCTGCGGAAATCGTGTGGCCCGTCATGCTTTTGGTTGAACTTACAAGCGTATCCTTGGAAGATGGTCCGAATACTTTACTGATAGCCAGTGACTCAATGCGGTCATTTAACTGAGTAGATGTACCGTGTGCATTGATGTAACCGATATCTGTTGGCCTTAGGTTGGCATCATCAAGTGCCATCTGCATTGCCTCAATAGGTCCGGTTCCTTCAGGATGCAAATCAGTAATGCGGTAGGCGGACTCTGTAATGCCGTATCCACAAACTTCACCAAGTATCGGCGCACCGCGTTTGCATGCATGATCGTATTCTTCAAACACCAAAACGCAGGCACCTTCACCAAATACAAAGCCATCACGCTCCCGGTCAAACGGTCTTGAAGCCGTTTTTGGGGCGTCGTTTCGTTTTGACAGCGCGCCAAGAAGTGCGAATCCAGCAGTATAAAAAGGGCTGATCATGGAGTCTGCGCCACCAGTGACGACCAAATCTGCATCTCCGTAGGCGATGCTTTCAAAAGCCTCACCCAAAGCCTGGCCGGATGATGCACAGGCGGTATGTACTGTGCTGATTCCGCCACGGGCACCCACCATACGAGCAATGATCGTGCTAATTTGGTTAGGAAGGATTCGGGCATTGTTGAGTGATTCTTCGTGAGATAATTTTTTAGGGAAAAAAACTTTCTCGTACCAATCAATGTTTGGACTGGGAAGTCCCATGCCAAAACAAACTTGAATCCGGTTTGGATTTAGTGTTCCCGGTCTGCTATTACCTAAAAGACGAGATTGTTCCAGAGCCTCTTCTGCGGCATTAATCGCAAATTCGGCAGATTCACAAAGGTAGGCGTCTTCACCGTTCTTTAATAGTTTTCGGCTTAATGAAAAATCAACGACTTGATAAGCAATCTTGCTCGGGAATTCGGAAGCGTCGAAATATTGAATTGGGCTAGCAGGTGTCCGACCGTTAACGATTCCGTCCCAAGTAGTATCCATCGAATGACCAAGCGGGGTGATGGCACCGATTCCGGTGACCACTACGCGCCGTTTTGGTGGTTTATTGTCCTGCGATTTTGGGTAGGGGGAATCCTTCATCGTAGAACCTTATCACAATGGTCTGTACACAAATTGATCGATCGCAACGCATATATGGAGTGATCAACCTCGAAACTGCGGTGGCACTCTAAAGTGCCACCGCAGATACTACTTAGTGCGTCAATAAATCAAAAGGGGAGGGTGAATCCAAAATCCCGTCGCTGACTAAGGGATCTAGCTTCAATTAGGCGAGAACTGGGCTAGCTTCACTGCTTGCAGGTGGCGCTACTTGAGCTCCTGTAGGCAAGTTCTGCTCGACCATGCGAATAAATGTTTCGACAGTGAAAATGCTGGGGATCTCACGAAGGTGTAGTCCGGTTTTGAACGCACTTGCATCTATTTCGGGCATCATTTTACGCAGATTGGCTAGGCCTTCGGTGGTCAGGCGGCCGCCGACTGAAAACTCTTCTTCGGTGAGATTGCCGCGTGCTTTTTGCTCAGTCTCGCCTCGCGGTAGTTTGATATTGAACTCTTTTTCCAGCCTAAACATGATGTCAAGGAAATCGATGCTTTCTGCGCCAAGATCCGCCATGACAACGGCTGAAGGTATAACCTTGTCTAGGTCAACAAATAGAACATCGGCTATCACTGCTCTGACTTGATCTGCGGTACTCATGTGACATGCTCTCCTGTGGTAAAGCGGTGTTGGATCATTGAATGTCTAAAGTTATGGATAAGTGGGTTGATTAAATAATCATCCCGCCGTCTACATGTAAAGTCGTGCCCGTGATGTAGGAGGCTACCTCACTAGCGAGGAAACACACGGAGGCTGCAATTTCGCTTGGCTCACCGTAACGTTTTAGGGGGATCCTGGCCAGAACTTGATCGCCCGCTAGTTCACGTAGTTCCTGGCTCATGTCCGTGACAATCATGCCTGGCGCTACACAGTTGACCCTAATGTTGCGCGGAGCAAGTTCAGCAGCTAGAGCTTTTGTCATAGCTTCAAGCCCACCTTTGGACGCTGCGTAGTTGCAATGTCCGCGACCAGGTCTTTGGGCTACTAAAGACGAGATATTGATAATTGCACCTTGCCGGCGGCGCATCATGAGCCTAGCGGCGCGTCTGCTGCAGTTGAATGGACCGGTGAGGTTAGTGGCAAGGACATCGTTCCAGTTACTGTCATCCATTCCGGCGATTAACGCGTCTCGTGTTACACCTGCATTATTGACTAGCACATCGAGCCGGCCGTGGTCTTTCTCAAGGGATTCAAAGAGGGGTGCGATGAGTTCGTCTTTCCGAACATCGGCTTGAACGGCACTCACTTTAAAGTTACGTGACTGAAGCTCGGACTCAAGTTCTTTAGCTTCTGCGTGTTGGCTTACATAAGTAAACACTACAGTTCCACCCAAGGAAGCCATCGATTCAACTATGGCTCGCCCTATGCCTCGGCTGCCGCCGGTAACAAGCACTACTTTGCCAGTGAAATTGGGGCTTAGGGCGCTTGCTGTGGGTCCCGCTAAAGGACTGTTATCATTGGGATTCATAACAACTTCTTTTGTGTTTATGGAAGTTTCCGATGTTGCCTGAGTCGGCTTAAAGATGAGTCCGTATGGGAACGATTTATATCAACATTAATTTCTTTATCAACTATAAAAATGTTTATAAACAGAATTTATTTTCTAAATAAAAAGAGGTTTTTAGATAAAATTTAGTATCAATTCTGAGGATGTCCCGTGATCTAGGTCGGTGACAGGTTGGGAGCGGGTGCGTTATATTAATGTGTAAATTGCACAGGTGCCCCAAAATTTTTTATTAACCGTAATCTATGTGCGGAGTTGCGCATTGGTGCGTTCGATGAATAAGTTCAATGATTAAAATGGGCTGTCTTCTGCCTGCACAGGAACCGTGGTTAGAGACGATTTAATTGTTACAGCGGCCCATTGCTTGTCGTCCGAAAAAATCACTAAAGCAGTGCCTTTCTCCCGTTTGCAGCGCTCGTTCAGTGATGAATTTGATAGCGAAAAATTTGGAGAATCAGAGTTCTTGTTGTTTCCCGAATATAAATATATTGGCGGGTTTGCAACGGTAGGAACCGATATAGCTTTCATAGTTTACCCCAAAGGCACTTTGTCAGGATTTACTCAGGCCAAGTTCTCCAAAGTCCCAGCCAAATCCGGAGATGTAATTTCAATGGTCGGTTACGGTGATACCGCTTTTAAAGATGATGACTCAAATCCGCAACTAAAACGTTTCAGAGGCCAAAATGTGATCGCGAATATTGATCCTGAATATTCGAATGCGATCCTCAGCGATACATCTGTTATTGGCTTTACTACCGCTGGCCTTGGCCAAGGTGATTCGGGTGGACCACTCTTCAATACGGATGGGGAAATCGTAGGTATTAGTAAGGGCAATATGCTGGATTTGCCTGAAACTGCCGATCGCCCATCAAATTCCTATGTATCGGACAAGAATAAGCTTTATAGTGTTTATTTGAATATCGCCGAGCCAAATGTTGCGGCATTTATCGCATCCATCATGAGAGATCCGCGTCCATCGAAGGCAAAACTTGAGGGAATTACTCACCACCCGTTGCAGGAATCGCCGTTTTCACCGGCAGTAGCAAAATGCGAAGGCAATGGTTTTTGCAAAGACGGCTGGGGGTGGCTCGCTAGCGGTGAAGCAAACTGTAAGGTCGGTGCTCCGGGGTGGATTCCCGAAAAAAATGGGTGTAGCTGCACTTGTAATTGAATGGCGCTGAGTATTGCGACAGCTGAGAGTGGTCGATCAGAGCCCTAACGCAGATTTTATAAATGCTCGCAGCAGCGGCAGTTCATTCCGGTCGTCAATGGTATGGTCCTTGGCAAAGCTATGGAATTCAAGCGGCCAGCCTGCATTCTTTAGTGTCATCATCTGCTGCTCAGTGCGAGTAAAGTCCAGTACCGAGTCCTGGTGTCCGTGAGTGATCAACCAGCGAGTTTGCTGGCTGGCTGGGGATTGCTCGGCAATGATTGCGTCTGGATCAAGGCAGTAACCGGATATGCCGATGAATCCTGCCAATTGCTGTGGTGTTCGAGAACCCCACTCCAATGCCATCAGACACCCTTGGGAAAAGCCGAGCAAAGCTGTATCAGTACTTTCGATTCCTTGTATCTTAAGTTCACAAAACAGCTGCTCTAATAGAAGGCGAGAGCGATCGACCCCCGGCTTTTGATCCGGCGGTAAGCCGTACCAGCTATAGCCTGTGTAGTATGGGTCAGGAGCATTCACTAGTAGGTAGTTGATATCCAGGCCGAGGGCCTCGGGCAGCCAGCGAAATCCTTCGAGCGAGTCGCCTCGCCCATGGAGGACAACCAAGAACTTTTTAGAGTTCTTCGCGGCTACTAATTCCGTTGTCAAAGTTGTGCGCATGGTTGATCAACTCGCGAAGTCTTTGGTGGTCTACAGTACCGTCGACCATTTTGATTCATTAAAACCAACGGCCGTCGGCCGGCCGTCAATCACAAGAAAAGGCCGCTTGATCAGTTTGCCATGTCTCGCTAACAGTTCCAGGGCGGCATCTACGGACAGTTTTGCCAGCTCATCCTTGAGATTCATCTCCCGGTACATCTGACCTGAAGTATTGAAGAGGCTTTGCAGCGTACCGGCACCATGTTCCAGCATCGCTGTAAGTTCCTCTTTCGTAGGCGGTTGCACCGTAATATCGACTGATTCGAAAGTGCGTCCTCTTTGCTGCAGAAATTTCTCTGCCTTTCGGCAGGTGGAACACTTAGGGTAGCCGTATAACTTGATCGCCATGCCTGTTCCTTAAGCCGTCACGAAGGCGTGATAAAGAGTGTTTACTGATTTCTCGTAATCTTCAGGAGCAACCCCAACTATAATATTGAGTTCGCTGGCTCCCTGATTGATTAAGCGGACATTCACGTTAGCATCTCGTAATGCGACAAAAACCTTGGCGGCTATTCCGATCGTCTTTGCCATCCCTTCTCCAACCACTGCGATCAGAGCAATTTGTTTTTCCAGTTCGAGGCGGTCAGGTTTTAGAGTGTTGCGGATGTCCTCAAGAACCTGGTCAATATTGCCTTCGACTTGCTGTGCCTCCATAATGACACTCATGCTGTCAATCGCTGAAGGACAGTGCTCGAAGCTGATGCCATAACGCTCAAGAATACTTAGCAGTCGACTCGCGAAGCCAACTTCTTTGTTCATGAGGTTTTTTTCGATATTAATCATGACAAAGTTTTTCTTGCCCGCGATCCCAGCAATTTCGGTCGATTTTTCCACTTCTGCGCTGAGTTTATTGACAATGCGGGTGCCTAGGTGGCTGGGAGCGTTGGTGTTCTTGATACAGATCGGGATACCGGCCTGCCTGACAGGTGCGATTGCTTCGTCATGAAGTACTGTGGCGCCCATGTAGGAAAGTTCGCGGATTTCAGCGTAGGTTGCTTCCTCCATGGGCTTTGCACCGGGAACGATACGTGGATCGGCCATCAAAAGACCCGACACGTCGGTCCAGTTTTCATAAACCTCGGCCTGAACAGCGCGCGCCACAATAGCTCCAGATATGTCTGAGCCACCGCGAGAAAAAGTTTTGATCTCGCCCTTTACGTCGCGCCCATAAAATCCAGGCACAACGTAGCGTCGGTCTGTTTTCGCCATCCGTTCACCGAGCAAGCGGTAGGTGTCTTCATGCACACCGCCATTGGCTGTGAGCAGAATAAACTCTGCAGGTTCGATGAACTCTGCATCCAAATAAGCTGCCATGATCAGGCCATTCAAATATTCACCGCGGGACGCGATAAAGTCCCGACTCACTCCGCGCAGAATATCGCGCCGCAGTTGCTCTAGGTGGGTCGTCATATTAGCCTGGACACCAAGCTCGCGCTCTATCTCAAGAAAGCGTGCTCGCAACGGTTCAAAAATTGGACTGAAGTCGGTCGCAACCTCTACGCTTTGTCGGCACAGATAAAGGAGATCGGTGAGTTTGGCATCCGTTGCAGACCGCTTCCCTGGCGCTGATGGCACGACGATCGAGCGACGCGAATCAGCCTCGACTATGGCCCGAACTTTTTTAAACTGGTTAGCATCGGCCAAACTAGTGCCGCCAAATTTGCACACGATACGGGACATGAATCTCACCTTTCTTCCGCAGGAAGCGACTGCTGTTGGTCTCTTAAAGTAGGCCATATACCAGAATGCAGGGCATTAGACTTCCGCTTATGCTGCGTTCAAATTCAGGAGCATGCTTTTGGTCTAGCTAGGACTCTAAGTCAATGCATCTCTGTGCGGCTTTTTTGAAAATTATTCAAGTATAATGACATGTTATGCAAATTTTTGGCAAAAGAAATGGTAATTACACCCATAAGTTACCATAACCATTGGTGCATGTGGCGATCGTATAACACAGCTGAAAGGCGCACTTTCGAGTCTTTCAAATAAGTGTTTAAAACAGTGAAGAACACCGGTAGTGCACAGATTTAACTGTGTACACTCGATCTACCATCACATTCAGGAAGCTAACATGCTCCAAAGTGAACTTTTGTACGAGTTGGATGGTTTTCAGATCACTCTGGGCCTATTTGTGGCACTAATCGGAGCCTCTTTTTTAGGGTTTCGGATTGGGAGATATTTTGCGCGGCGGGGGCGGGAGGCCTTGCAGGCGCAGGTCCAAACCATTGAAGCTGCCATGTTAACGCTGTTGGGATTGCTCCTAGCTTTTACCTTTTCAATCGCAGCATCCCGGTTTGATTCTCGCAAGCAGGTCTGTGTGCAGGAAGCTAATGCAATTGGCACTACATATCTGAGAACTAGTCTCATGCCTCGCTCCGAATCAGCTACCCAATTGAAGGGGCTTCTGCGGCAGTATGTGGATGTGCGTATCGATGTGTACACGCACTATTTGACTCCGGACGCGCGGAAAGTACAGAGGCAAAGGGTGAGCGATCTGCAGCGAGAAATGTGGAGTATCGTTGCAGCAAGCAGTCGCGATCAGCCTATGAACGTTGCTGTGACTTTGATTGTGCAAGCTATGAATGAGCTGATCGACCTGGCTGAAACACAGTCGGCACTGTTCGAGAATCACGTGCCAGAGAATATTTTGATATTTCTTTTTGCTCTGGCAATTGTGGTCATTAGTGTCGTTTCGTATATGAACGGTCTGAGTCTGGACCGGCAGCCCAGCCTCATGTTCTTACTGGCAGGCATCGTAGCTATGACCATCTTTCTGCTTGTTGATTTAGACCGGCCTCTTCGCGGTCTGATTCGAGTGGGTCCAGCTAGTATGCATCGCGCTAAAGTCGCTATGATGGGCGAGGATAGATTATGATGGAGATAACGGCCGGACCGACTCATAAGCTGTGGCTCTCAGAACCTTCTAGGTAACTTCGGCTAGGTGACACCTGTGGGTCTTTCTTTAACGGTATACCTCATGGTCCTGCCGGCAGTGTTTCTTGCTGGCGTATTGGACGCTATTGCTGGTGGTGGCGGTTTGCTTTCGGTGCCAGCGTATTTGGCTGCAGGAGTGCCGCCTCATTTAGCACTTGGTACCAATAAATTTTCTGCCTTTTTTGGCACAGCAGTTGCTACCGCTAGGTACGTGAGGCACGGAATTGTGGATCTGCGCACAGCCTTGGTCACTGCCGCCTGCGCCGTGGTTGGTTCTTTGCTTGGGGCTCGGGCCGTACTTGCAATAGATCCAACGTTTCTAAAGTACGGCTTGTTAGTGGTGATTCCCATCATCACACTGGTCACGCTTCGCAAAACTACTCTGGGCCAGCTTCAAGAGACTTATCTGATTTCTGGTCGGAGACGGCAGATATTGGTATTCGTCGGCGGTATTTTATTGGGATTTTATGATGGATTTTTTGGACCAGGCACCGGCAGTTTTCTAATTTTGTTCTTTGTATGGGCCTTGCATTACGACTTTGTGAGCGCCAATGGCAATACCAAAGTTGTGAACCTTTCCACGAATATGGCTGCTCTAGTCATGTTTTTGGTGCACGGAAAGGTGAGCTTTGCGCTGGGTATTCCCGCTGCTATGTGCGGTATTGTCGGTAACTGGGTTGGTGCGAAGTTAGTCATTGTTCGGGGGGCGCGGCTCATTCGTCCAGTTTTCCTGATCGTTTTAGCGCTGCTTCTCGGTAAAATAATTTATGACCTTACGTATGATGTTTAGCCCAGCGCAATTAATTCCCAGCGTATTCAGGAAGCACGATCTGCTCTGCCTTCGGCGTCGAGAGTCGCCTACTAATGGCAGAGGCAGCAGGACTAGAGGCCACGCGCAGCATGGTATGGAAGAGCCGAATTCCAGTTTTAGTCTTGGGATGTGCGAGTCGGGGAGAGCCGGGCGGTAGTTGCTGTGCCTTGTCAACGTAAGGTCGCATAAGCTTTTCATAGTTAAGGAAGGCCTCGCGGTAATCAGAGCAACGTGCAAGCTCACCGGCGAGTATGTAGGCGCCGACAAAGGCGAGGCTAGTTCCCATTCCGCTTATCGGTGATGGGCAGTAGGCTGCGTCGCCTAGAAGTGCGACTCGACCACGGCTAAAAGTTGTCGCCTTAACTTGGCCTATGGAGTCAAAGTAGACATCGAACGACTGATCTATCGTTGCGAGGATACGTGGGGCCATCCAACCGGCGTCGTGAAATTTTTTGCGGATGACCTCTTTTTGTTCGCTCAGCGGTAAAGCTTCATAGCCACAGGGATCAGACAAAAATGATAGTGAGGCTCTCATAGTGCCTACATTGTCTGGACGCAGTAGCATGGCGCGGCCGCCTGACGCATTGTACCAATGAGCCCAGTTACTGTCTGACTCTAGGCGCGGAATCGTTAGATAAGCCATGTAAAGGCCCAGTTCACGGATTTGGATCTCGCTACCAAAAACCAAATCGCGCGTTCGACTGCGTATCCCATCAGCCGCTACGACGAAGTCGAACGTTCTCTGCGTGCCGGATTTGAACCTTACTGTGACCGCGTCATGATCGTTCTGTAATTCGGTGATGCTGTCGCCAAAGACATACTCAGTGTCGTCCCTAGTTTGTTCATAAAGAATGCGGGCGAGTTCGCCGCGAAGGATTTCAAGCTCAGCGGTTAGTCCGCCGGATTCAGATGTTCCGGCAGCGAACTGGGCGATCTTTCTGCCACCTCTGTCGACAAAACGGACCCCTAGCTCGCCTGTGCTGGCAGACTTTATGGCCTCCTCTATTCCCATTTTACGGGCCACGGCCCGTCCTGCTCCGCGCACATCAACATTTTGGCCACCGCTGCGCAGCTCGCTCGCGCGTTCAACAATCGTGGTACGAAAACCATATTTGTTTAGCCAGTAGGCGAGTGTCGGGCCGGCGATGCTAGCGCCGGATATGAGAATGGTTCTTTCGTGCACTTGGGCACCCGTCTTTTAAAATAGTTAATAGCCACGTGCCGTATAGCACGCGCAGGATAGGCTGCCAATTTTTCGCTTGTAACCGTATGTTTTAGTGTGCGGACTAGCGATCGCGCAGATCGGGTGGCCCGTACAGCTCGTGAGTGGGGATTACTTCTTCAGGCTTCCGTACTTGGCACTCTTCCGGTCTGCCAACGCGGGCACGCTCCAAATTATAAGTGCAGCGTCGCCATACCTTTGCACTGTTTTGAGTCATACAAGTTCTCTGCCCTGGTGTTTCACACTCGATGCCGACTACGCACATGCTTCCCGCTAGTTCAGCGGGCGGGCCGATAAAGTTTTTTTGCGAGCTGGAGAAACCTTCGAGTTTAGTGCGGTTAATTACTTCCGAGCTAGCAAGGTTGTCGCAGGTTTGCTTGGCTCTAGTCTCCGCTAGCTCATCTGTCGGCGCCTCAGCCATGCAGGTAATAACCACGATATCGCCGTCACGCCTTAGACCTTGTTGCTTCGCCCAGGCCGGAGCAATGCAGGCATTCGCCGTCAGAGGCTGGCTCAGGCTCCATAGCAGCAGTGCGGACTTTATGGCTCTTGGTATGCGACGCATCTTTTGGTTTCATCCAATCCCGTCTGTACAGATAGGTGTTCGACCTAAGGTGCGAGAGTCTTTAGATGTCGGAGGGCTAAGAAGGCTTCACTGAGTTGGGTGCATCCGAAAAGGTTGTCTTTTATTGGGTGATATCGCGGCATAAAAGTGCTTGGGATAGTTGAGCTGCTTGCCAGCCCAACTATCCCAGCGGCTTGAAACTGTCTTGGGGCGGGGAGTGTAAACCTTAGTTTCTAACGATTGACACATTCACCGAGTCACTGTTTTTCGCGACGGTACCGAGGATAAAGGCGATAATGTGGTCAGTTATTTTGTAGCGATACTGGCGGTATTCCACCTCAAGGTGGAAGTCGGAGTCTAGCTCTAGCTCCTGTTGATCGTTGACCTGGCCTACGGGGAAGAACTCGCCGCTGCTTGAGCGTTCGCGGGCGAGGACAATGTCGCCATCGCGAAACAGAGGTGTGAGGCTGAGTGCGCCTGGAATTTCGGCTATGGATACGGCGACCTGGTCTTCGCTCAGATCAATGGGAACTACTTTCCGCGAAGGTAGCTCAGCACTGCCAGTGATGTGTAAGCGAATGCGCTGATAGTCACTCGTCGTGTTGTCCGCTAAATCCTCAACCTTTACGACTACGGCGCTTACCGGTGTATCGGTTATGATCGATGAATCAGTCAGAGCAACTGCGGTAGCCGAGATGCTGGAAGTAAACAAAGTGAATGCTAATGCGAAGCTTTGAGCGAAGCGATTGTTGAAAGAGAGGGTCATGGGTCACCTCTTTGGTTGATTTGCGTTCAGGTATTATTAATAATAAAT
>CAIWTN010000085.1 GCA_903915625.1 uncultured Pseudomonadota bacterium
ACCATCGTGTCATGACTTCACCGCTCCGCCATGGTACTTCCCGCACTTGTTCCACGAAAAGCGGCGTCAGAGATATTTGCCAAAATCACGAGGGCTAAAAAATTTGGACCTGGCAGCGGCCCCTGACCAAAGAACGAGAGCGCGTTAATGGTGAGGCCGTGCCATGCTCATTTATAGCAATAGCTGACCAGTGTGGCGAGTGACGTGGCACCACCACACTGCATGTCATCAGCAATCAAAGAACTCGCCAGCAATAATTAGCGGGGCAGGTCCTTGTGAGTTTCAACGATTTTGCTGATCAAACCGTATTCTAGGGCTTCCTGAGCATTCATCCAGTAATCGCGGATGGTGTCCTTCTCGACTTTGTCGAGCGGAGTGCCGGTCTCTTTAGCCAAAAGCTTGTTGATTTTCTCGCGAGTCTTTAAGATCTCGCGGGCAGTAATCTCAAGGTCTGATGCTTGGCCATAAACCTGACCCGGGATCAAAGGCTGATGAATCAGGAACTTCGCGTTTGGCATCGAAAAGCGACGCTCTTTCTTGGCAGCAACGTTGATCACGGTTGCAATGCTTGCACACAGGCCCGTGTTGATGATGGTGACGGGTGAGCTCAAAAAGCGGATGGTATCAAAGATCGCATAGCCACTGTTCACCTCACCACCCGGGCTATTCAAGTACAAAGTGATCGGCTCGCCTGGCTTATCATGCTCCAAGGCGAGAAAATCAGAAATATACCGCTTAGCAGTGCGGGCTGTAATCGCCTCCGAGATAAAGATACAGCGCCGTTCAAGCAGCTTGATCTCAGTAAACTGGTCGGCAAAGGCATCCGGCAACCCAGCCATCTGGAACTGATCCGTGGAGCTACCGCTGGAGTCTAAGGTGATGGTCATACGGAGATCCTCTCGCTGGCGATGAGTGACGCAGTTGTCACCGGCACAACTGCCGGGATAGTTAGGTTATCAGTTTAGAACGAAATGGAAATTTTGGTAAAGCCCTGAGCGAACTACGGGTCAAATCAGGCTTTGTGGGTCGACATCGATGCGCATGCGGACGTCGCCGGAGAGGGCGGAGAAGTCCCGGGTAAACTGCGCCACAAGGGTCCTCATGGCCTGAATTTGGGAGGAGGTAAAAATCAGCTGCCGCCGGTGTCGGCCACGGATCGTCTCGATGGGAGGCACCGCAGGCCCCAGTAGCCGCACCTGCCGCACCAGGTCGGGCTGTAACCGCGCCACCTGCTCCATCCATTCCTCAACTCTCTCACATAGACTACGAAGCCTCTTCTGATCCGGTGAGTTGAACTCGATCGCAATCATCCGGGAGAAGGGGGGGTAAGCGTGAGCCTGGCGAAACAGGATCTCCTGGTCGACAAAGGCTGCATAGTCCTGCCGCACAGCCGCTGCCACCACATTATGCTCCGGACGCATGGTCTGCATCAGAACGCGTCCAGGCATTTCCGCTCGACCGGCCCTACCCGATGCTTGCACCAATAGCTGAAAGGCCCGCTCACCCGCACGGAAGTCAGGCAATCCGAGTAGCTGATCGACCTCCAAAATTACGATTAATGTGACGTTAGGAAAATCATGACCCTTAGCGAGGATCTGCGTGCCAACCAAAATATCAATCTCACCAGCACGAAACTTCCCCAAAGTCCGCGGCAACATATCACGGTCGGTGACAGCATCGGAATCCAGACGAACAATCCGTGCGCCTGGTACGCTGGCACGCAGAGCATCTTCTGCCTTCTGACTGCCATAACCAATGGCTACGAATTTCTCACTCGGACGCTGACGGACCAAACTGGCAACGGTCTGCGTAAAATCACAGTAATGGCAACGAAGCACTGTGCTGCGAGAATGCAGCGTCATACTGATGCTGCAATTTGGACATTGAACAGCCTTTTTCTCATCGATAGAGAACAGGTAATACGCATAGCCTCGGCGATTGACCAAGACTATGGCTTGGCGTCCCGCAGCAAGATTGTCTCTAAGAGACGACACGACCTCTGGATGCATCGGAATCTCAGCATCGTCTTGCGTCAAAGCAGGAAGCGCCTTGCCATCGCGAGCACCGGCAATCAACGTGCTCGGTCGCGATTTTGGTTGATCTTCCGCGACGATCACTTCAACCGTTGGTAATGGGCGACCGGTGGCTCGCTCATGCATCTCTAGGAGATTGTAGCGACCCAGTCGTGCATTTTGGTAACTTTCTAACGAAGGCGTTGCACTTCCTAACACGACTAAAGCGCGCTCAAGACGCCCTCTGAGCACGGCGACATCACGACCATTATAGGCAAGTCCACTGCTCTGTTTGTAACTTGAATCATGCTCTTCATCGACGATGATCAACTCTAATTTTTGAAACGGACCAAATACAGCTGATCTCGGACCAATAAGAATTTTCGCCTCACCACTGCGAATGCGATTCAACTCCAACCACCGATCTGCATCGCTCATCGCTGAGTGCACCACCGCCACGAGTCCGGAGAATCGGCGGGTGAAAATACGCGTCATCTGCGGCGTCAACGAGATCTCAGGCACTAGCACAAGAACTTGTGCTTTTGCCTCGTCACGAGAAATCACTTCCGCGATGAGGCGCAAGTAAACCTCAGTCTTGCCCGCACCAGTTATTCCGTGAAGTAAAAAAACCGGCGTTTTTTCTCGATCATTTAGCCCCAATTTCAGTGCGTCAAGGACCCGCTCCTGACTTGATGTTGCAGGTGGAATCACCGCTGGAAGTGACTCTTCTTCACCAATTTCGGCACTCGATAATTTGTGTGCCGATTTACGTGCTCGCATAGACGAACCACGCGTGACTTCAATTAACGCACGCCGTTTTAGAGCACTGAATTTTGCCATTTTGGCATCAACCGCACCAGCTTCCAACAGACGCTGCAATTTGGTCTTCGCTGCACTTTTACTAATCTCTTGCCGCTTGTTACCAAACACAGCACGCAAGATTCCTCCCCAAGTAGAACTCTCATCTGCACGTTCATCTAGTCCCGTAGCGGTCAACTTTATGACTTCGCGCACAACCTTCGTACTAGAGGCCGGAAGCATACTGCGCAAAACTTCGCCGATAGGATGCATGTAGTAAGTCGCAATCCAATGAGCGACTTCAAGTACCGTAGCGCTATATATCGGCTGCGCGTCAATGATCTCGAGGATTTGTTTTAATTCAAACTTGCGAGAGGCATCATATTTATAAGGTATGGAGCTTAACGCCACACCGACCACTTTCCTGCCACCGAAGGGCACAAGGACTCGACTACCGCGAGGAACCTCGATTTCGGCTAGATAGGAGTAGGTTTGCGCCAGTGGGGTCGGTACCGCCACCTCAATCTGCATCATAAAAACCTTTGATTCCTGAACCTTGTAATCCAAGAAGCAAAGTTCTCTTGTGGCTCACTTGGAATTCATCAGTTTACTCAGCTGACTTTAGAATGCGAAGGACATTCGCGCTTGCTCACCGGCCTCATCTGTTGTATTTTTCCGGGCTCTCGCGGGGTTTATCAGCGTGTGGTGCAGACCTTATTCGGACGGCCCAGAAACCCTAACAAACAGAGTCCCATTAGTTGCTGGAGGCTGCATGGCTCCGAAGACAGGTAAGAAGAAGCGTCGCCGTTTTATGTTGCGCAGGAAGCGCACACTCGATCCGACTATTCCGATCGATTTCAAGAAGCCTGATACGCTCAAGCGCTTCATCACAGATCGCGGCAAGATTATCCCTCGCCGTATCTCTGGTGCAACCGCTAGCCAACAGCGGGCGATCACAGTAGCGATCAAGCGTGCTCGCTATTTGTCACTGTTGCCGTACTCGGTAGCTCACCGCGCAGAGCGTGGTTTTGCTGGCGAAATGGCTGCAGCGAACGCCGGCGGTGGCTTCCGTGATTCGCGCGGACCAGGTGGCCCAGGTGGTCGCTTTGGTGACCGTGGACCACGTGATTTCGATCGCGGCCCACGTGATTTCGACGACGGTATGGACGGCCGCGATGGCGGCAAAGATGATGACGATTTCGGCGGCCGGGAGGACTGAGTCATGTCGAGGAAGTGCCTGAGCGGCAAAGGAATTCAAGTGGGTCACCGTGTGTCCCACTCCAATCGTAAGACCAATCACCGCTTTCTGCCTAACCTGCAGAAAAAGCGTTTCTGGTCAGATGAAAACAAGAAGTTTGTTACCCTACGGGTAAGCACGGCGGCCATCCGTACGATCGATAAAATCGGTCTGGATGCATTTATGCGCCGTGTAGTTCCAGTAGCTGGCTAACAATAAGGGGAATTATCATGGGTCGTGGAGATAGCCGCCGCAGTCTGCTTCATCGTCGTCGCAAAGCATGGCGCCGTAAGAAGCTGCGTCTTCGTAGCAAAATAGAGGCCGCTCAAGCAGCGTCCGCTGTTAGCACCAAAGCGAAGAAGAAATAAGTTAGCTTAGACCGTAGGCTTTCCTTGCGGATAGCCTGTTGGTTGACCGAAATGAGGGTGCTGGTTTTGACCAGCGCCCTTTTTCCGTTGTTTATCGCTTCCACGCCTGGATAGGTTTCTTTTTGCGCTGAACTCGCAGCTGCTGCCATGCACCTTGGCCCATCACAGCATAAAAGCTGGTCCAAGCAAATGCCGCCAAAGACAGACCGTTAGTGCTATAAACCCTCATTTTATCAAGCCTTTTCCGAATGAAACTGCCGCCACCAGCAAGCTGGGGCTGATTCTTAAACTCACTCAACGCGACAGCTGAGGTTAAGACACAGGTCATGAACAAGTTACCCATCGCATAGGTGTTAACTCTCTTCTCCTCCAGAGCCTGGTGGAAACGCTTAACTGCGTGAGGATCGAAACCGAGCAACCGTGCTTGCACTTGTGCAAAGGCCTCAACTAGTCGCTGTGGTTCGATATTTGCCAGCTTAAGCAGAGCCTCATTAGTTGCTGCCGCTGCGACCTCAAGTTTCCGCGCTAAGGCCTCAAAATCGGCAAAGGCGGGGTCGTTTTCCCAGAAATTCATTTAAGGCCCTCCCCAAGCTTAAGTCCCTCGATCACCCTCAGGTTAGCAGATTCTGCCGCAGTCGCCAGGCAGCTTTTGCCCCGTTAAGGCCGCGGCCGCAGCGCCGATGAGTGTGTCAGCGTCACTCATCCACAAGGAGGCCACAGGATGCGGCACACAGAATTCTTCAAAGCACTAATGACTGGATTGACCATGACGGTCTTGGCAGTAGCGACATCAGCAAAAGCAGAAACGTCTGAACTAGCTCAAATGGTTAAACCATGGAGCACCTCAACACACATTGGCTATGCTACTAACGATCAATCTTCGACTGGCTTTCGTCAGGCCGGAGGTTCAGTTGTCCTGCTCGATGTAAGCCGCCCGATAAACAGTCACGTCGACATCGGCCTTCGCAGCATAGCCTCGGGCGCAGAAGACCCATCGCATCAATTCTATCGCCTGGGAGCCGGACCATTGGTGTCCTATAACATCAATCAGAACTGGGCCCTACAGGGTGCCATCGCCTTCTTTAATGAAGCTGGCATTGGCCTCCAGGGCCAGAAGAGTTATCAGTCCCGAGGCCAACAAGTGCTGCTCGGCTGGGAACGCATTTGGCGTATCAGCCGCCGCATCGAGCTTGCTGGCGGTAGTTTCGCTACGTATCACCAAGGGACCATTTCACCTTTGGCCGAAAGCAGAACAAGTGGTCTTGCTGCAGGATCTACGGCAATTATTGATGCAAAAATGAACAGGGGCATCTCTCACGGCGCTGAACTTGCGCTTAGATTACGGCTCTGACTCTGGCCATGTCGCTGACTAAGCTTGACAGTCGGATGCCCTCTTGCTAGAAGCAAATCCTTTCGCAGCTGGTCGCATGCCATAGTTTTTGTCGGCTGCGAGATCAGTTATCCTAGAGTAGCCGAGAGGGAATCTGTGGCACATCATAAGTCAGCGATCAAGCGTATCCGTAGAAACGACCGGGCTAATGTCCGTAACAGCCAGTATCTTTCTGCAGTGAGAACTGCGGTTAAGAAGTTCCGCCTAGCAGTGCTCGGCGCTGGCCAAGGCACTTTTGATAAAGAAGCGGTAAGACCGCTCTTCGTCAGTGCCCAGTCGGCACTTGGCAAAGCCGCCACCAAAGGCATCCTTCACCGTAACAACGTCTCGCGCAAAATTGGCCGCTTGTCAGCCATGCTGCGTAGCGCTGAAGCGGGTCAAGTTGCACAAGCAAACGTGAAGGCAGCGAAGAAGTCCGCTGCTGCACGCCGAGCCGAAGCTGCGGCAGAAGCTCCAGCGACTGTTACCGTAGCTACAAAGGCAAAAGTCGCCAAGACAGCTGCCAAAAAAGCTCCGGCCAAAACAAAAAAATAAAGACGTTAAACCAGCTCTACTCAACTTGGTCTGAGCTGGTTATAACTTCATTTATTAGTTTAAGCACTTAGCCAGGATCCTAATTCTAGGACTTGGCTTTTTCCTTTTCTTTTACCGCAGCCCAGAGGGCCTCTAGTTGCACACGAGCCGCGGTACGCACGGCAATCCCGCGCTCGGCGGCAATGTCCTCTAGCATTTCAAAGCGGCGCAAAAATTTGCGATTTGCATCGACAGACACCACCTCGGGATCTAGATCGAGGTGGCGCGCCAATTGGGCTAAAGAAAAATAAATATCACCCAGCTCTTCAGCGATCTTAGCCTTATCATGCGAGGGCTTGTTTAGCTCATCGGCAAGCTCGTCCACCTCTGAGCGCACCTGTGCCAATACTTCCTGTGAGTTATCCCAATCAAAGTTAATCTTGGCCGCAATCTTGCCAATTTTATATGCCTGAGCCGTAGCTGGATGCTTCGACACCGCGTCGATAAAAGTCCTCGAGCCGACTGCTGGAGCCTGATGCTCCTCGCGTTTGATCTCTTCCCAGGCCTTTCTCACCTGGTCCGTGGTGATACTTGGGGCATCTGCGGCTGCTGCAAATACATGGGGATGCCGACGACGCATCTTGGCATCGATTCCTGAAATGACATCTATTAAGGAAAAAGTCCCGGCATCTAAGGCTACTTGTGAGTTCAGAACGACCTGCAAGAGAACATCACCAAGCTCTTCACAGAGGTGCTGCGGATGATTCTGAGCCATGGCCTCGGCCGCCTCATACGCTTCTTCGATCATATAGCGACGTAAGCTCATATGATCTTGCTGGAGATCCCAGGGACACCCACCTTGCGGATCTCGCAGCCTTGCTACAGTGAGACAGAATTCTGAAAAGGCCCGCTGAACAGCCGCCAGATCCGGCGCGCGTGCGGAGTTAATTTGGCCAGAATCAGTCATCGTTTAGACCAACTTTCTCGTGATAAGGCTTGGCAAATATTTAGGATTTTCAGGCAATCCCAGCAAATCAATGACCGTGTTTGCCACATTAGCCAAGGCCGCATTAGGCTCCTCGGCAAGCTTCCAGTCACGGCTAGCTTCGCCATAAATAACTAGAGGCACTGGAGCCAACGTGTGAGCCGTCTTCGGCTTGGGTTTTTTCGCACCGGGCTGATCCCAACCAGGAAAATCGGCCTCCTTGGCGTCAAACATCTCATCGGCATTGCCATGATCCGCCGTTATAACCAAAGTGGTGCCGGTTTGATCAGCCGCCTCTACCAGACGACTTAACTGCGCATCTACGGCCTCAACCGCCTTGATCGCCGCTGCCAGGTCGCCGGTATGCCCAACCATGTCCCCGTTGGCGAAATTAATCCGCCCAAAGTCGAAGCTGCCGCGCTTCATGCGATCAATCGTGACATCAGCTATTTCGGCCGCTTTCATCGCTGGCTTTTCAGCAAATTCACGCGCGGGATCTGAGGTAATCTCTACGTAGTCCTCACGACTCTTGTCAAAATAACCGCTGCGATTACCATTCCAAAAGTAGGTAACGTGGCCAAATTTCTGGGTTTCACTGCAGGCAAATTGGCGCACGCCAAACTGCAGCAGGTACTCAGTCAGCGGATGATCAATCGTCGGTGGCGACACCAAATAATGCGGCGGGATATGTTGATCACCATCATATTCCATCATCCCCGCATAGAAGACTTTGGGCATACGGCCGCGATCAAACATCGTAAAGTCTGGCTCGGAGAAAGCCCGAGAAATTTCAATGGCGCGATCGCCACGGAAATTAAAAAAGATCACGCTATCGCCGTCCTCGATGGTCCCAACCGGACGACCACCGGAGGCGATCACAAAAGCTGGGAGATTTTGGTCAGTTAACTTAGGATCTTTGCGGAATTCGCTGATCGCTGCGGCAAGTGAGGCAAACTGAGGCCCCTTGCCATGCACGTGAGTTTCCCAGCCGCGCCGCACCATATCCCAATCAGCGCCGTATCGATCCATCGTGATGCTCATACGACCACCACCCGAGGCAACCTGGACATCAAAGTTCTGGTCACGCAGTTCATTCAGGACTTCTTCGAGCCTCGAAACGTAACGCTCAGCCGTGGTCTCCCCTACGTCACGGCCATCCAACAAAGCATGAACTCTCACCCGGCGCACGCCATCCTGCTTAGCCCGCCGCAACATGGCGAATAGATGGTCTTGATGTGAATGGACATTGCCGTCAGATAAGAGACCAAGGAAGTGTAGTGTTTTGTTACCGGCTTTGACCTGGCGGACAGCCTGCATCCAAGACTCTCCGCGAAACACGGAACCATCGCTAATGGCAATATTTACTAATTTAGCCCCCTGAGCAAAAATCCGCCCAGCGCCGAGTGCATTATGCCCCACCTCGCTATTGCCGATGTCGTCATCTGACGGCAATCCCACATAGGTTCCATGGGCTTTCAAGGTTGTGGACAGGGGCGTAGCTAGAAGTCTCTGCAGCGTTGGCATGCGGGCCAGCGCGACGGCATTACCAAACCGGCTATGTCGCAGCCCGACCCCGTCCATAACTACGCAAAGTACCCTGTGCTGTGCTGTCGTCGTCAAAATCTTCTCCTCAAACCACATTTTATCTTTGGCACCAAGTAGCCGCCCTCGCGTAGAATAACGAATCAGCATGCCAGGTTCTACAGAGAGAAGGATGTCCTTATGATAAGCCGCCTCAGATTGGTTGTATCGGTCGTACTTGCCGCGACTACGGGATCCGCTTGTCGCACCACCAGCAAACGGACGGCGCCGAGCATGGAGAAGTCGGCACCGACTCAAGGCGAGCTCGCGCTGAACGATGCGCCGCAATCAGTCCCTCTTACGAAGGACGACGGTCGGTCCACATACATGAAAATGTTAACCATAGAGCTGGATTCCGGAGCCAAGGTGCCACAGGACCAGTTTCATACAGCACACAGTGTATTGGAATGTCGCCAGCTCAGTGACATCCGCACCTGCCTGATGCGCGTGCGACTAACTGGCGATGAGGCCGCTCCCGGACAGCCTCTGCCTGCTAAGATCACGGATCAGGCCTTTGCGTTTGCCCACGCCAATAGGCCAGAACTGAAGGACGAGGACGTCATATTTACAGATTTAATTTGCGACTACTTGGGTAAAAAAAGTCCCCCATATGACGTCGAGGACGTAACCTGCCGTCTCCAGTTACCGCGTCTACCTAACGAAGCAATTTTTGCAGGTAAATTGGCGCAGGAGCTAGCCGAGGCCATCCGTGGAGAACGCGCTTACGGAACCCAGTTAGTCAGCCTTAGCGGTGCTCTGATTTGCCAATGGCTAGAGAGCTCACGGCGGAGCCTTTGCGTCACAAGGTCTAACTTCAACGGTGTCCTTCAGGACAATGTCGTGGAACTAAGCCAGGGAGCTGCGGCCGCGGCCGCAAAGGGCTTGCGCCAGGCGGTCATCGACCGTAGTCAAGTAGCTAGCCTGATTAATAAAACGGAGTCTATCAAATCGGTAGTACCGAGTGAGCTTATGAGTAGCCTCAGCTGCACCGTCGACAATACACGCATTGAATCTGAGGGCACGCGAACCTACCTCTGCCGGGCAAAGATCTAAAGACGCGACCAGGACGTCAATGGCGGGCGTGCAGTCCTAAGTCTGCGCCCGCAATTCGCTTATCACCCAGCTCAAAGATTCGGGCGGTGTGTGCGGTAGCAAACCATGCCCGACATTAAAGATGTGACCACGTGGGTTAGCAGCACGCACCTCGCTTAGTAGAGCCCGGACTCTTTCGCGCACCATCGCCTCGGGTCCTATAAGTATCTGAGGATCAAGGTTGCCCTGGAGACTTACGTCCAGTCCCACACCTTGGAGGATCCGCTGGGCATTACTCAAACGGGTTCGCCAGTCCACCGAGATTACGTCCACGCCCAGACCAGCCAGCTCGAACAAACGATCGGCGCCTTGGCCGGGGAAGTATGTAACAGGGACGCCAAGTTGACGCACTGTGTCCAGTACCCGTTTCGTAACGGGAAATACTACCTCCCGGTAATCAAGACCGGTAAGTTGCCCCGCCCAAGTATCAAATAACATCAGCGCGTCAGCCCCGCTGCGCACTTGCATGGTCAAATAATCAATTGTCACATCACCGATCAGATCGAGCAGGCCAGTCAATACACTGCGATCGGTGAACAATAGTTTTTTTACTTCGGTAAAGTTCTTACTGCTACCGCCCTCAATCATGTAACTAGCAACGGTAAAGGGAGCACCAGCAAAGCCAATCATTGCTTGCTCTGGGCGCATACTGGCCTTGGTTTTGGCGATAGCCTCACCGACATAGCCAAGATCTCGCTCAGCTACGGGACGCTTTAAGTAGGCAAAATCTGCCTGGCTCCGCACCGGATGCGATAGAACGGGACCTTCGCCCTTATCAAAACTCAGCGTTTGCCCCATCGCCACGCAGGGAATCAAAATATCTGAGAAAATAATAGCCGCATCAAGATCATAGCGTCGCAATGGCTGTAGTGTAACTTCAGCTGCGAGCGCCGGAGTCTGGCACAGCTCGGTGAACGAAACCTTTGATCTAACGGCTCGATATTCGGGTAGATAGCGGCCGGCTTGGCGCATGAACCAAATCGGATACCGAGATGGTTTCAAACCAAAGGCAGCTGCGACAAGTGGTTTTTGGCTGGATCCAGTCATTAGTTCGTCACCCATTTGTTAGACAGCGGCATCCTAGCATGAGAAAATCATAGGAGTATACCCTCTCCTCTACCGTCTCCAGGTGGCCGCAGCGCGGCAGAATTTCGTACTCATGAATCCCAATTCAAATGGCATCACTCAAGAAGTGCCCCTGGCACAGCTCGCGCAGTTGGTCACACAGTACCAACATCGCTTGCTCAGCCTTGAAGCTGAATTGCATGAGCATTCACGTGGCGGCGTCATCACAGAAAACGACTTCAAAAGACGTTTGCGCGCAATCCATGCACTCAATGCTGATTTACGTGAACTCAGTATTTGGTCACATGCTCAGTCATCAGGTGAAGTCACCACTGGAGACATCGGCCTACCGATTATGGGCATGTGCACGCCGTCAGAGGCAAGAGTCTGCGCCGTGTACGTAAAGGAGAAGGGTGCTCACCTTAAACGCCTTAGGCGCACTGCTGAGCAAGCCCATAAGTGGCTTCAAGATGCGCTACTTGGGCGTGTTGGCAGCCTCGTACAAACTTTAAGACTGTCAAAACTGAGACAAATCATCCTGGCAACTGAGCGTTGCACTGATGCATATCGCGAGCGAGAGATGATGCTATCGCGACAAGTGACGACGCTGCTTGACCCCGGAGAGAAGCATAAAAACATCGGCTTAACCACACTACAGGCTCTAAAAACTCTATTTAATCAGATTGATGCATCCACACTGCGCATCGCCAAGCTAACTGCGTCCATTAAACGCGAAGAACAAAGGACCCAGGAAATGCGGGCCTGGCTTGAACAAGAGCGGCGTCAACGCGCAGAAAAGTGGCCGCCTATGGATGCACCGACACCTTTGATGATGGCCCAGGCGATGGCCGATCATAGCTATAACTTTACGGCCATTTCGGCTGTTCAAAAACACCGCATCGATCTAGCTGAACAATTTCTCAACGATGCTGCTGGGCCCATTCGTGGGGGCGCTGAACCAAACGCTGCCGAAAAAGCGGCCCATCTAGTGGCGGAGGCGAACCTATGAACATCGCCGACTGGGATCGCCAATTTGAACGCCTAGCTAATGAATGTGACGTGCTTATTGATCATCAAAGCAAGTCCCAGGTAAGCCACGACCGAGCTTTCACCCTAAGAACCATGGCCATCATGCAGGAGCAAGACCTGCTCAATCAGCGCCTAGATGCCCTGCGCAATCTTGCGGGTCGCGATGTTTTTCTACTGCCCCGAGAGAAGGCAATGGTGCACGGAGTGCGCACCCTGTTGGAGCGTATCGACGAATACGCAACGGTACGCAACGACATCTTGACCCAAGGTCTTTGGTTTAACCTGCTCAAAACGCGCTTGTTAGGTCCTCAAAATAACCGCAAGAATAAGACCGATATTTATGCCAGTGAAGACTTGGTTACTTTGTCCCTACGCAACCGTAATTTAGCCGCAACTGAAACCTATCTCGAGTCAAGATTAGTTCAGTTAGATCAAAGGCGACGGGAACTTACCACGGCATATCAGCAACTTGACCTAGAAGACGCAAACCGGATTGCAGCGCGCACCTATGCTACACGACTCGGACCCAACCTAGCCTCCGCCGCGTCTAGCCCACTCATGAGCGGGCTTAAGCTGTTCCTGCAAAGTGCCAAAGCTGATGCCCTTCGGGACACAAAATTGTCGCACTACCGCCGACATAGCGAGCGCCTAGAGCTGCGTTCCTCTGGCGTCCTGGCGCTTTGTCGCGAGTTCATATTAAAGCGCTTAATGGGAGGGGGATCTGCAGAGAGGAGCCCGGTGATGAGGGAGTCAGGCACGGAGCGCCGCTCCAAAGCGCAGGACGTCACTAGACTTGCTAGGCAGGTCGCCCGCGCCGAACTGCTAGCAGAAGCGACAAGCGGGGAGTTAGCTGCAGCGCTGAGCCTGCCGGCACTCCCATCAGCACCAATCCGCGTGCAAAAAACTAAGAAACCAACTAAAAAGAAACAATAATACTGTATATACGGCACAGCCAGCCACAAAGCTTGCTGCGTTATTGCAAATGGAGTTTTAAGACTTATGAGCAACGCACCATTGACAGTTTTGAGCAGTGACGAAGAACTTTTCGTAAATGAAGTCGATAAATTCGCCCAGACACATGTAAAGCCACTCATCCACACAATGGATGAGACAGAAACCATGGACAAACATTTGCTCTCGCAGATGTTTGAACTTGGGCTCATGGGTATCGAGGTGCCAACCGAATTTGGCGGCTCTGGTGGTTCTTTCATGATGGCTATTCTTGCCGTCGAGGCCTTGGCAAAGGTTGACCCATCAATCTCTGTGGTCTGCGACGTGCAAAACACCCTCGTAAACAACATATTTTTACGCTGGTGCAATAAAGAGCAGCAGCAGAAATATCTACCCCGCTTGACCACCAAAGACATCGGCTCCTACTGCTTGACTGAGGCGAATAGCGGCTCGGACGCGTTTGCTATGCAGGCACGTGCCGTCGACGATGGCACCCACTACCGCCTGAGCGGCAAAAAAGTCTTCATCACTAACGCCAAAGAGGCGAACATCTTCGTAGTCTTTGCCAACGCCAAACCTGAGCTTGGTTACAAAGGCATTACTGGATTTATTGTCGAGAAAGACATGCCGGGTTTCGCTCTGGGCAAGAAAGAAGTCAAACTCGGTATCCGCGCTTCCAGCACCTGCGAAGTCCTGCTCGACAATGTACGTGTGCCGAAATCCCACGTAATCGGTGAGGTTGGAGTAGGCTACAAGATCGCCATCGAAACGCTCAACGAAGGTCGGATCGGTATTGCCGCACAAATGTTAGGTTTGGCTGAGGGAGCCCTCGCTGGAGCCCTGTCCTACGCCGGACAACGTGAGCAATTCGGCAAGAAAATCAAAGAATTCCAGGGTATCCAGATGCAGCTCGCTGAGCTAGCCACAAAGGTCGAGGCAGCAAAGCTGCTGGTCTACAATGCCGCACGCCTCAAAGATGCTCGCCAGCCGTTCATCAAAGAAGCTGCTATGGCTAAATACTTAGTCTCTGAGATCGCCGAGGAAGTAGCTTCGCGTGCACTTGAGGTGTATGGCGGCTACGGATTTATTAAAGAATTCCCCGCTGAGAAGTTTTACCGCGATGTGAAAATCGGCAAGCTTTACGAGGGAACATCGAATATGCAGCTGACGACCATCTTCAAATTGATAGATGCAGCTAAATAAGGTCACTTCGGTGCAACGCCAAGTGCAGGCACTCACCAAGACACTCTTTACGTTCACATCGGCTTTATTGCTGAGCGGCGCCGCCCCGTCCGACATGACAAGCGTGCGCCGCGACGATCTCACCCGAGAATTTAGTACCCTCGTCTGTGAGGGTAACATGGGCAGCTTGCCCCAAATCGCATGGAATCTTGGCGTTTACGATGCGCAACTTGAAGGCCAATTCCTTTCACGCATTGGCCTAAAGAAGTTGGATCCCGCAATGGTGGCGCAACGCGCTCAGACCATGGCTGTGATGCAACGAGCCGGTGGTTATGCCTATGGACTTTGCGATCACGGCCGCCGAGGCTGGATCATGGCATTGCCCGCACCGGCACCCATTATGAGCCTAAGCGCCAATACATTGCAGCTACCGAGCGCAGCACTAGCAGATCGGTGTCAGTCATTTAGGATCGATTTTGCCGGCACGAAAGATTTCTTTCCCAGGCAGTTACAAGCTAACAACGGACGACTAAATATCGACGGGTTAGGGGACGGTGTCATCAGCCTCACCTGTCAGCCCAAGGCACCGCATTGGCAGGGACCGGTTTTGTGGTTCCTCTACCCCGTAGGGAAACAATTACCAGGGGCGATTCCAGTCGCCGATGCACTTACTGCTACAGACGACCTGAATAGCTTGCATAGATGGGTTAACAAAATAAGAGAGATGGCGCATTTAGCACCTTTGGCCTCAAACGCGGCACTAAATGATGCTGCGGATAAACTAGCTGTCGATCGCTCGCTAACACACAACAGGACGTTGCTAAAAGGCGCTGCCAAGCTACTCGGTGACCTAGACATCAACATGTTGTCAGAGGACCGGATCAAAGGCCCAAACCTCCAAACAATAGCTTGGCTGCTGTGGCATTCGCCGAGGCACAGGGAATCATTACTCAGACGGGACGCGACCATGCTTGGTTTAAGTTCTGCCGGTCCAGGCCATGATCAGATTATCGTTTTGGTAACAGGCTCCAATGCAAGTATCGATACGGCAAAGAAAAAGCCGGCGCATAGTTCTGCAGCCAGCCAATTATAATAGAAGCGGTAGATCCGTACTCAGATTATCTACGCATCATATTCCCTCGACTATTTGACAGTCGATAAACACATTTGTTGGTTTAAACGTCAAATAAACAACCAAGGCCGTGCGCTGTTCATGTTGGGTAGCGGCTCCCGTGGAGTCGTGGCGAACGAAGATCTCTTGGCCCTTTTCAAACACGGCGAAGTGGCCATTTTCCTTGTAATACATCAGCGCTCGGATCAGATATGGTTTGCGCCCAGCGATTTGCGCGGTTTTGCCAGTAAAAGCCTCGGCCTCTTTGTCGTTGAGTTCAATAATTTGAGCCTTCTCTAGCTTAGCAATAGCCAAACTTTCACTCACGACAGGAACCACAAATTTGCCGTCCAGCTCCTGGCTCTGCAACCAGCCGTCACCGGCAAAGTTAAACCACGGCTCTCGGCGCTTCGCCTCTTCGGCGAATTCTTTATACAAGGATTCGTTCTGCTGATGACAACGCTTCAGATCGTCACCCAGCCTACCGCTTGGATTACAGAATTCCGGCCCCTTGTCGCGGCTAGGATCTGGATCGACGATGCCTAACTCTGCGACAGGAGGGACAGCCTGATTGTCGTCGGCCTTAGTGTGAGTACAACCGTACAAAGCGAAAAAAAGTACGGGGCCAATCGAAGCTTTGTGCAGCATCACTTGCTCCTGAAGGTCGATCATGTCGGACTAAGTTAGATTTTCCCTCTTATTATGCCCTTAATCCTAATATCGCGCCAGGGTGCCCTCTATAGAATCAATCCAGGCCATGACACCCCCGCGCAAGCTCCGGACGTTGATAAAACCCTGTTCACAAAGGTATTTTACCGCGTTAGCACTACGGCCACCCACTTTACAATAAACGACGATCCGTTGATTTCGTGGTAGCTCATCTACTCTCGTCGGGAGCTCACTCAATGGAATCAGTTTACTGCCCTTGATCTGACATATGCTCGCTTCGCCTGCACTTCGGACGTCTACAAGAAAGTGGGTCACGCGCTGTGTGCGCATTTGCTGCAATTCGTCCACTGAGATCTCTAGCGACGATGTATCTGTGGCCGATGCACTAGATACGACTTCGCATTGTGCCGCCACCGAGGTCACTCTAGTGATGGTCGGATGATCACCACACACCTGGCACTTAGGATCTCGCTGCAAACGCAACTCAGACCACTTCATCGCCAGAGCATCATAATTAAGAAAACGCCCCAGTAAAGGCTCTCCTATCCCGAGCAGTACCTTGATTGTCTCAGTCGCCTGAATTGATCCGATCACTCCAGGCAATACCCCAAACACCCCGCCCTCCGCGCAACTGGGAACTAATCCCGGGGCTGGCGGCATCGGAAAAAGACAACGGTAACATGGGCCATGCGGCGGATAAAACACCGCTGTTTGACCGGCAAATCGCGAAATTGAGCCATAGATATAGGGCCGTCCCGCCAGCACGCAGGCATCGCTAACCATATAGCGAGTTGGGAAATTGTCCGTACCGTCGATCACCAAGTCATAAGCACTCACCAGGGCAAAAGCTTTTTCAGGCGTCAGCATTTCTTGGTGCAGTTCGATCTCAATAGCCGAGTTATGCTGTTTTAAAGCCTTTGCCGCAGCGACCACCTTCGGTTGTCCGACGTCAGCCTCGCGATATAAAACTTGCCGCTGCAAATTTGAGGCCTCGACGCAGTCACCGTCAACCAGACCCAAGACACCGATGCCGGCTGCTGCTAGATAAAGAGCGACTGGCGAGCCCAGGCCACCGGCACCTACGATCAGAACACGGGCAGCCTGTAGTCTCTTTTGCCCATCACGCCCAACTTCCGGTAAAAGTATATGCCGGCTGTAGCGGCTGACAGTCGCTGTGTTGAGCTCTACTAACAGGGATCGCCGGGCTAATTCAGCCGCCACCGGTAGGATTGCCATATCTTTTCTTCAAAACCTCGACTTGCCCACTAATTGCCCTCATCGCTGGGTCAGTGAAGCCAAACGTGAAGTAATCTACATCATAAGGGGTCCCATCAGACCGCACGGGCACAGCTTGCCAGATCATGGTTCCGCTGTAACCAGCTTCATTCGCGGCCTGATACATGGCACCAATCCATTTAGCGCGGTCGAGGTAGTACTCATGCGCCTTCACTTTATCCATGAACTTGCTTGTATCGCTGGGATTGTAGACGCTGAATCCAGTCTCTTCCAAGACGATAGGTTTACCTGCGGCATGAGCAATTTCAGCGCGATTTTTAATCACATTTGGCACGTACCAACTGGCAAAGTCCGACTGCGGCAGATTCCAGTTATCTGGGTACAGATGGACTGTCGCAAATGAGACATTGGGCAATAAAATGTCGCGATCGAAGTCGACACCCTTCATGCCGTTATGGACCCACTCGTTCTTGCTGACGTCCCCGTGCGTCCGGTAGCCCTCCTCGCCAGTCGAGATGAGGTGGTTACCATCGACACTGCGCACAAATGTGGTGATGTCACTCAACCAGTGGTGAACGATTTCTCCGGGCTTGCCATTGGCAATAGACTTACAACTTGCATCCACATGACCCGAGGTTTCGTAATTATCTTCGGTATGTGGCTCGTTGGCGACTTCGATAGACATGATCCCAGGATCATTCTTATACGCTAAACCGTTGACCGTGTTCACGCGATTCAACATGGTCGCAACATATCCCTTATACTTCTTGATGACGTCGTCATTGCAATAAAAGCTCTGCTTGCTCTCGCCAGCCTTGCCATAAAGGTGTGTCCACCACTCCATCCCGCAATAAGCTGGTTCGAAATTTACCAGAGGCAGGATGATTTTAAGCCCAGCATTTCCAGCCTCAGCTATGACCTTATCTAGATATTTCAGCGCAGCTTCCTGGTAGTTACCTTGGCGATCTAGAATTGGGGGAGTTGCATTGCCCGAGTCGGAATTCCCGGACTCCAACCGGTCGTTTGGTGTTTCGCAGGCGAACCCCCACAGACGCACCACCTTCATCCCCGAACCAGCAATTTTTGCTACGATATCTTTAACTTCAACGTCGGTGTAGAGGACGTCCCTCAGGCCTAAACGGTAGAAGTTTGTCCCCTGGAAGACAAACGGGCGCCCCGCCAGCATGAAGTTTGTATCTTGGACTCGAACGAACTCCGTTTTGGGGTCAGCGGCGGCTGCAAACTGCTGAGTATCACCCCTCACGCGGCTACCTGCACTAGTCTTACAGGCCATGAATCCGATGCAAATCATCACCAGAATTGGGTGCTTGATACAAATCAGCATCGAGACAATCTCCCATGTTTGCTACGTGAGCCGATGGCCCCCGATGATAAGGTCTTAAGGCGAATGTCTATTCTAGCCCTATCGCCGAAGTCATGCTATCCAAGAAGCCTTCGTCAAGGATGGAACAAACGTGGTTTTATCGATAGATCCCAGCGACATCGCCAAAGATTTCCGGCAAGACGTGCGGACGCGTGTGGCCAAGCTAGGCCGCCCCCTCAAACTGGTCGGCTTTTTATCAACGACCCAAGGACCGTCCAGGACCTATGCCGATTACACCAAGGCAGGCTGTGACGATGTGGGGATTGAATTTGAGCTGCGAGAAGTGCCAAAGTTGCAGCTTGAGTCAGCCATAGACGAGGCTAACACTAATCCCAATGTGCATGGCATCGTAGTCTATTACCCGATCTTCGGCAGCGAACACGATCGCTACATCAAAGATCTAGTCGATCACCGAAAAGATATCGAGGGGCTACATACCTATTGGGCGCGGATGCTTTACCATAATCAGCGCTACATTGATGAGGCGAAAACCAAGAAAGCTCTGCTGCCATGCACGCCGTTAGCCGTAGTTAAGCTACTCGCTGTAGCCCGGGCGTCTCGCGGACTAAATACCGCACCCCCTAGGCCACTTGCTGGGACTAGCGTTACGGTATTCAACCGTAGCGAGGTAGTCGGCAGGCCGTTAGCGGCGATGTTGGCTAACGACGGAGCCCAGGTTTTCTCGTTTGATTTAGACGGTGCCCTGGTCTTCTCGCAGGGAACAATCGAAGAATCAAAAATAACGCGAACCGAAGCTTTAGCCCAGTCAGATGTCGTCATTACCGGCGTGCCGAGTCGCGAGTTTCCACTGGTGACACCAGAGGAGATTATGCCCGGCGCTATCTGCCTCAACTTTTCGACCCTGAAGAATTTCGCGACCAATATTGGTGACCAGGCTAGCGTCTTTATTCCTCGCGTTGGGCCGATGACCGTCGCCATGGCTCTGCGCAACACCTTGCGACTTTATGAAAACTACCATGCCTGATATTCTGCGCCATTTAACTATCGAGTCTTATTTAGACAGCTTGGCGAGCCGCGAACCAACCCCAGGCGGCGGAGCTGTTGTGGCACTTATGGGCGCTCAAGCGGCAGCCTTGCTGTCCATGTCCATGCGAGTCACGGCTAAAACAGACACAGCAGAACAGCTCAGCAGCACTCTGGATGCCCGACGACGCCAATTACTTGAACTAGCAGAAGCAGACGCTGCAGCTTTTGCATCCGTTATGTCGGCATATAAATTACCTGCCGGCGACGACGACGAGGCTAAGTTAAGACGGGTGCAGGCCATTCAAGACGCATTCAAAGCAGCAACACAGGTCCCCTTGCAAGTGATGACCGAAATTACCGCTCTATATGACGATGGCGATGCCGTTGCTAAAGTAGTTAAATCTACCGTGGCCAGTGATGTGGGAGTTGCCGCTCAGCTCATTCATGCTGCGATCAAATCTTGCCGCTATAACCTCTGGATTAACCTGAATTATATTCAGGACAAGCAGTTCAAGCTAGAGGTGCAGCAGCAGGCAAAGCGGCTCCTAGCCACAAGCAAGGATCGCCGTGATCAAATCCATCGGCAGATCAAAGCACTGCTTAAAAAATAAGTTTCGCAGCACATCTTAAAATTTCAGCGTTTCACAAGCGCTTGTGAGAGATTTTAAAATATTGGCATCACCATCGTAGCTAGGCCCGTATGCATCGCCGCAGAATGCAAGATTTGCTGCATTGAAATTCTTCTGACCTAGCCGTACCAACCACCGCCTGTCACCGTGCAGCGGTGATTGGGCCCAAGCTACTGGCAAGAGGGCAATGAAGTTAGTCTCCGTCACAGCGCCTGGGTGCAACTGCTGCAATTTCTTACGCGCACGCTTCAAAGCTTTAACCGCTTTCACCACAGCCGGTGCCTGCAGCGACAACTCGAAATCTATTGTGGCCTGAAAGTACACAGCATCGGTACCGTCACGCACAATCTGCACCTTCTCGGACGGCACGATGGTGACATCCGGAAGTAAATTTGCGGCCTCAGTCGAGATAATTTTTTCCGATAGCACAACCACACTGACTGGCTTCGTCTTACTCGCTACCTGCAATAATGCTGGTGGCCAAAGAGTGCGCTTTAGCCAAGCCGTTGCTTGCCACGGAGGCTGCGCCACAATCAAAGCAGCGGCTTGATATTGACCCTTTTCCGCATTGACGTGCCAAATGCCATCTTGCAAGTCAGCATTAACTATTCGATTGCCGGTCGATACGCTAACCGCAGTCTGAAAACTAGGCTGATTCATCAGGCTGGTGATTACCTCTGACCAATCGCCACAGTGGAGCCTACCACTATGAAATGACGCCCGTTGCGCCAACGCCTCAGGGGCAGCATCCCAGACGTCAGGAATACCAAATGCGCTACCAAAGTGCTCTAGCACGATGGCTGCAGGTGCTTTCCGCGTTTGCTTCCAATAATGACCGAGGGCATGCGACTTGGCAGCTTTGCTAGCTTGTGTCGGAGCAGACTCATCGTCGCCGGCATCAAGTTCCTCGTCGGCGTCGTCTACAGGCGCAGCTACTGCTCCCTGCCGAACGATCTCTTCGACCTCGGGCCAGTGCTTAGATGCAGCCATGCCACCCAAGATACGCGCACCCTTGGGAGTAAACCATAGATCGATCGTTTGCTGAGCCAGGCGATTACCCGCTAGTACACCGACAGTCTGCTGACGGCTGCCAGGCAGCACCGAAGTCTCCCCAACTAGCCCATGCGCGACTAATGCGTCTTGCCACTCTCCGTACAACGCGTCTGAGATTCCGCTCAGGCCGTAGCCTGGTCGCGGTAGCTGAGGAGAGCTCTGACGCAAGCGTCCTCCGAGCACTGTCTCTCGCTCTACCAGCAATATCCTGCTATTAGGATGTGCTGCGGCGAATTTTGCCGCCGCCAGGATGCCGGCAATGCCGCCACCTGCGATGAGCAGATCATAGGGCTTCGATTCAGATGCTGATGTGGGTGCTGTATTTTCCATAGCCTTCATAATTCCCATATCTTGCGAACCGGAGTCCAGCGTCTATTTGCATTCGATAGAGGCGCACGTTAAGGTGAGCCTCCAGTGAAAAGTGAGGAATCAATGGCTGCAGCTGCAGAACGACCAGCGCTGCTTGCGCACGGTCTAACCAAACAATATGGCGAACTACGCGCAGTCGATGGCATAAGCCTAACGGTCAATCGCGGCGAGTGCATCGCGTTGCTGGGCCCTAACGGTGCCGGCAAGACCACGACAGTCGAGATGCTTGAGGGATTGGTACGGCCAGATGCAGGCGAGATCACGATTTTAGGTCGGTCACTCGCCACTGACCGCCAGTTCGTGCTGGAACGCATCGGTGTCGTGCTGCAGGAAACCACCCTTTATAAACGCTACACCGTGGCCGAGACCGTGGCACTCTTCGCCAGCTTTTACGCCCAAAGCCTTAGCCCCGAAGTGGTCATAAAGCGCCTTCAACTAGAAGATAAGGCCTCGACTCAACTAAGGAACTTGTCTGGAGGCCAAAGACAGCGGGTTTATCTGGCCTGCGCCCTCATCAACGATCCGGAACTCCTGTTTCTTGATGAGCCCACAACCGGCCTAGATCCTCAGGCGCGACGGTCGATATGGGAGCTTGTCGCAGAGCTGAAGAAAGAGGGTCGTAGCGTTCTGCTGACCACCCATTACATGGAAGAAGCCGAAGTGCTGGCAGATCGCGTTCTCATCATCGATCACGGAAAGGTGATTGCTGAAGGCACACCGCAGCAACTCATTCGTGACACCTGCGGCGAGATGGTCAAGCAGGTCAGGCAAGGTACTTTGGAAGATGTGTTCTTGCAGTTGACGGGCAGGAGTATGCGTAATGGTTGAACATACCCCCAGTGCTAAGAGCAAACATGGCCATGCATTTATCGAAATGTGTAAGGGTCGCTGGCGAGAATTTCGCCGCGAGCCATCGGCATTCTTTTTTGTACTGTTCATGCCACTGCTGTGGATGGCAATTTTAGGCTTTGCCTTCTCTGGTAACCGCCTGGAGACCTATGGTCTAGGCTGGCCTAAGTCATCTGGTGCCTTAGATCCACTGGTCAGCCAAGTTCACGATTCATTATCCAAGAATCCACAGGTTAGGCTCATTGAGGGCGACAGCGAGAGCTTAAATACCGCTCTGCTACGCGGAGACATCTTACTTATTGTGCACCCGGACGTTGCCGGTAAACCCTGGACTTATAGCTTTGACCCCGCCAATCGCGAGGCCTCACGGGCGCGCGTTGTCATCGATGATCTGGCGCAGATGGCTGCCGGCCGCCAAGATATCTTGCGGACTCAAGATGAAGCGATTAACGTTCCTGGCACGCGATATATCGACTTCTTAGTGCCCGGATTAGTGGCTCTTAGCATCATGACGTCCAGCCTATTTGGTATCGGAGCGACTATCGTCGTTAATCGCCGGGAGAATTTACTTAAGCGCTATCTCGTCACACCAATGCAGCCGACAGCGTATATATTATCGCATGTAGTCGGTCGCTTTTTCATTCTGGCAGTGGAGCTTGCGGCCATCTTAATCGGTGGATTGGCTATGTTTAAATTTCAGGTCCACGGCAATATTTTTAGCTTCATTGCCTTTGCGATGCTGGGAGCCGCAGCTTTTACCGCGATAGCAATTCTTTGCGGCAGCCGCACAAGTAATATGGCTGTGATGAACGGCATGACCAATCTCATTAGTGTGCCCATGATGATTGTTGCTGGGGTTTGGTTTGCACGGACTAATTTCCCGACATGGATCGCAGGGCCTGCGCGGCTGTTACCGCTCACAGCTCTGGTCGATGGACTTAGGCGCATAGCTCTCGAGGGAGCGACTTTGGCTACTGTGGCATCAGAAGCCACAGTACTGATTGTGTATTTAGTGCTGGCAATCATTGCGAGTCGAAAACTCTTTAAGTGGTACTAACACCAGCTCTCGGCCAACCAAGATGGAGCGCACAGCATTGCTGATCAAGTGGTTGCTAAACCTTACCTGCATGTCCAGATTACTGGGGATCTTGTCTGTGATTGCAACGACAGCAAATGCTGCGTCTGCCAATAATCCAGTGATGATCAACGTCGACGAAAACGCCCCTCCCTTTATGTACCTGCAGAATGGACGGGCGGCGGGCATTTATCCACGCATCATTACTGAAGCGTTTCGCCGCATGAATATCCCGGTAAAAGTAAATGCTATGCCGTGGAAACGGGCATTAGCTGAGGCTAAGTCGGGCCGCGCTGGGATTGCGGGTTTATACTGGACTGAAGAAAGAGCGCGGTATTTTGACTTCTCGGATCCATTGCTCACCGAAAAAGTCCTTATTTTTGTCAGAAATGATAGTGCTTTTCCGTTTATGGCCATGAATGACTTGAGGGGCAAAAAATTAGCAACTATTTCTGGCTGGGTATACGGCAACGAGTTTGACAAAGCGAGAGCCAGCGGTTTATTTGCCACTGATCCCAACGTCAACGATGAGCTCAACTTCGAAAAGCTGATTCGGCGACGAGTCGATGCTGTCATAGCGATCGAGAGCTCGGGACAAGCTGCGATCACTAGTAAAAATTTAGGCTCGGTAGTGAGCGCGTTGAAACAACCGCTCAGCAGCCTGCAAACCTACCTAGCATTCTCCAAAGGCAGCAACGGAGCTTTGTTAAGAGGATTTAATGACACACTGAAGTCAATGAGCGCAGATCACACACTAGCAAAACTCACCAGTGAGCCATCTGGACCTTAGCACGTTAGAGTCTGAGGTTGAGCACGCAACCAATGGCGCTTGCGTTTGCCGGGCATCGTCGCTGGGATCTTCTCCCAGCTCCAATTGCTCGCATCAAGAGCTTCGCGCACTGGTACGGCAACGCTGTAAGTGACCATTTGACAGTCAGGGGTGACTGCTGAGCGCAACCGCACAAACCAAGACGCCTGCCACATTGGGGGGTTCTTGCCTGGGGAAAAAGGATCCTGCCAAACATGAGTGTAACCGCCCAGGATAGGGGAGGGAGGAATCGGTTCTGCTGCTGCGTCACCGATGTGAATCTGCCAGATTGCCTCAGCACCGCTTCTAGGATGAAGCAAACGCGCTTCCCAGGTTTTGTCACTTAGCCTAACCAAAGCGCGACAGAAACTCTTGCGCAGTTCCGGCCAATTCTCCTGCCAAGGTGCCTCTGCAGCAGCCATCGGCGGGACCAGATCGCCGTTGATCTCTAAACTGACTAAAACCAGCGGCCCCGGCGCAGGTGCCTGCTCCCATGCCTCTAAAGTGACGATGGCCGTATAACCAAGTCCAAGCCCAACATCGAGCACACTCACTGGTTGCCTAGCATCTTGTGCCAAAAGTTCCTGGAATCCGCTCGCCACAACGTATAGATGGTGAGCTTCAGCCAGGGCTCCAGCGCGAGTATGATAACATTCGCCATGTTCGTGATGGCTCAGAGTTAAACTACCATCGCTCGTGGCAACGACGGTGCCAAGTGCTGTGGTCTCAGGGATTTGCTGGTTGGGCAGCTGATCGGACATTGGGATTGATACCTCACAAATCGGAAAAGGACGCGGCTATGTCGTTAGACCATACAGCGCATATTGAAAAGCACTTTACTGCTGGTGCGATCGTCCGCGATGTCGTTATCGGCATGGCGGACGGGTTAACCGTCCCATTTGCCCTGGCAGCAGGGCTAGCCAGTGCTGCACAGTCGACTCAGGTCGTAGTCACTGCCGGGGTTGCCGAAATTGCCGCAGGTGCCATAGCCATGGGCCTTGGCGGCTATTTGGCTGGTCGTGGAGAGGTAGAGCACTATGTCCGCGAAAAACGCCGCGAAGAACGGGAAATCCGCGAAATTCCAGAGGAAGAAGAGCTCGAAGTAGTCGAGATCTTTGACCGTTATGGCGTCACCGCAGAGGAGGCCATGGTAGTGGTTGGGGGCCTCAAGCGTAGTCCCGAGATGTGGCGCGACTTTATGATGCGCTTTGAACTCGGCCTTGAAGAACCGGACCCTCGGCGCGCCCTGATTAGCGCCGCCACCATTGGAGGCGCCTATATCCTCGGTGGTTTCTTTCCGTTAGCCCCTTACATGCTATTAAAAGACGGCAACGAGGCCCTGCAAGCCTCGGTCGTAGTCACCTTAATCGCTCTCATGGCCTTCGGTTATGTCAAAGGTCAATTTACCGGCACCGGTCGCTGGCACAGTGCCTTAAGGACAACATTAGTGGGCGGATTAGCGGCCTTAGCGGCCTATGCGATTGCAAAAGCAATTTAATCGAGAGTTAATGCCGAACTCGTGCTTGTGGTACTTGCCACCGAGGACATCTGTCTGGTACAACTCACAACCTCGGCAATCATTCAGCCGTATCGGGGTGTAGCGCAGTTGGTAGCGCGCGTGCTTTGGGAGCATGAGGTCGCAAGTTCGAATCTTGTCACCCCGACCATCTTTTCTTCGAGCCTCACTTAAGAACCTTCCAAAAAGTTCTTAATGTTCAAACCCAAAAAATGATTTCGATATCCATCCATGATAAGTGAGAAGTCAGGTCGTATATGACCATTTCTCATTGGTTCGGTCCAAATTTAGAGAAGGGATGGATATAAGATGAAAATTACCTCCGCAATTGCTCTGGCAACACTTCTTTTGGTCGGTAGCTCAAACATAGGCAGTCAATTGGCCCAGGCCGATAATAGTAAATGGGTCTGCCAAACAAGTCCTATTTGGAACGGAAGATCCAGTGGGCCACGCTACGGCGAGGGCACGACTCGAGACCAAGCTTACGCTCAAGCTGTTGAGTTCTGTAAGCACAGCGGGCGATTCGATTACTGTAAGAGCGCGATCACCTGCTGGGAGCAATAAGCACCTAGGCGTAATTTAGTAAGCTAGATCTAGTTGTCAGGCTTCGGGACGTCTCCAGGCCTGACAATAGTTACTATTCGCAGCCGCTCACAGCACATTAGTGATTCTTCCGCACACCTCTGTCAGACGATGCCCCAAAAGCTACAGATGCTTTCTCGATATAATCAATAATCTCGTCGACCTCACGTTCGGTTAGCGACAGATTTGGCATTGCTAATCCCTTAAATCGCTCAACCATTTCTGTAACGCCTGGATCTTTTTCCGCGATCACTTTATCAGGCTCAACAATCCAACGCCTCAGCCACGCTGACGTGCGTTTCTTCGTCACACCGATTAAATCTGGCCCTAATCCATCACCGCGACCAATGCTGTGACAGTCTAAACAACGACTTTTGAAAAGCAGCTCACCGTTAGTCTTACCTTCAATGCGAATTGGCGCCTCTGAATAACTTCGATGCTCTCCGACGCTCCCGCGCCATTCACCCAGATTTTCGCCGAGTATTTTAGCCATGACTTCGGCTTTATCCATATTTGACCGACGCATCCACTGCCCCGTTGCTTCATTGCCCACCAGCACAGCCAAGCTATGATCGTTTTTAGTCCGATCGATACCGACAGCCAGGAGTCCTAGCTGTGCCCTCATAGCAGTGATCTCGGATTCGTTACCTGTCAAAAACGTCCAACCAGCGCCGATGCCGAAACGTTCACGATATTTTCTTAAAACTTCTGGTGTATCGGTCTTTGGGTCTACTGATATCGAATAAAAGAAAATATCTTTGCCAACACGGTCACCCAGCAGCTGTTGCACGCGTTTTAGCCGCGCTGTATCGAGCGCACAATAAGACTCACAGGTTGTGAAAAAGAAATTAATCATCACAACCTTGCCACGTACCAGGTCGTCAAAAAAACGGACCTTATGCCCGTCCTGATCGATAAGTTCAGGATTAGGAAACTGGCGCGAAGCTGATGCAGTTGGCAGCGTGTCCACCGACGGCGTAGCTGACTCTTGATGAGCCACGTGACCCTCGTGAGCTTGGACAGATGTACAGCAAATTATAGCGGCTAAAACCCCCGCCCAATAATGGGCGGGACAGAATTTAAAAATCACGCGGAGACCCTTCAGATGTCGATGTTGGGACAACGCTTACTTTGTCAAACCGGTGCGGAATGTCGGTTCAGCAACGCTATCAATAAAATCCACTCCAAACCATGTCGGGACGGGAGTCGGCATCACTGCTAACTGACCTGGTCTTTCAAGATCCCAGCGCAGCAACATTGCATGGTCTTCGTGAGTGGTGTTGTGACAGTGTTCCACGAATGTGCCGGCAAATTCGCGGAATCTCGCCGCCATCACTATGGGTTGCTCGGATCCAGGTTCGGGACCAACGCGGTACATATCCTTACGCGCCCACTTTTCCCAGATTGGCGGTGGATTACCGCCGCGGCTTAAGATCTGGCCTTCCTCGAAGTGAACATGAACCGGATGGCTCCATCCGCCAGATGTGCTTGAGATTGTCCAAACCTCAGGCTTGCCTAAACCTCCTGCTGTGAGCGCTCCAAGATTCGGAGCCGCTGATACACGCTGCATATCAGCAGTTCTTGCGGGTCCGTTATCCACCTTAATCGCCCAAGGCAGATCATCCGTAGCGCCACCGCCTCCACGAACAAAGTCGAATTTACGCGTGACTGCGTTCCTTAGATCAGCTTGGCTAATAACAGGTCGTTCAACAAGTGTGAGCACGGCTCCCCCCGGACCACTCCTATTGCCCTGTACGTAGAGAGCAGGATCCAAGCTCGGATCGGTACATGCGATGGCTCTTCCAGCCGTAGTGACGCAAGACGTCACGTCAAAACGCAAGAATTTGCCGACCGCGGGGTCACCATTTTTCCACTGGCCCGCAGAAACTACCGGTTTGTAAGTTTCATTCAGAACCTCTGCAAGAGGAATTGCACGCTTGGGCAAGCGGCCGTTATCGTGTTCCATTACATTAACAAAGTAGAGTTTATCTCCTGGCCTAATTCCATTCTTGGCAAAGTCAACGATGATATCGTAGCGCTCTGCAATAGATTGTGTGGGCAAAATACCTCTCGTTGTACCAAGAGTCCCGTCGATCGCTACTGAGTGCTGCATCAGATTGCCATCGTTGGCAATCATGTGAAATGGCACCGCTTCGTAAGACACTCCAGATCCAGCCGGACCTTTTAGCGCACCAGCATTGCCTGGAATTTCACGCACAAGAGCTATCTTAAAGTATCTCGCCACAGCAGCATTTAGGATTCTGAAGCGGTAACGACGAGCCCGGACAGGTAAACGCGCTCGCCAACTCCAGTTCACTAGAACGTTGTCTCCTAGGAATCCGTCCGTATCAATTGGATTAAAAAACAATTGTCCTTTCTCATCCCACGCCTTATCACCAATGGCAAGGTTGATATCATAATCACGGTTACCCCATGATAGCGCCGAACCACTTGGTAGACGAAGATTTACACCGTCATTGAGAGCCTCATTACCGCGGTCAATTGCCGAGTAATAATTCATCATCGCAGCATTGCCCTTGTAGACATTCTTTGATGTGAAATCGACCATGTGATCATGGAACCAGTGAGTGGACATAGTTTCATGCCAGTCACCACGCAACTTGATGATTCCGTTCTTCTTCGCAGGATCATTCGACACGTCGCAAGCCACGAGCTCTGTACCGGTGGCACGGGCGACCCGCATGGTTTCGCCGGCGACGCAGGGCGTTCCAGTCTTAGCGTCGGTCGCAGTTTTATTAACTGTATCGTAGCCCGCTAAAGTCAGAGGCCAGCGGTAATCATAATACTGCCCAGGAAAAAAGAAGGCGTTGGCAAATCCATCGCTCTCAGCAGGATTGTGTCCATTATGCTCATGAGTCGTAATGGTATGCAGTCCAAAGCCTGCATTTGCGGACACATCAATCGGAAGAAAATTATAGTGACGCATCAGTAATGGCTCGCCGTAGCGGGCTTGGAGCAATTTGGGCGGCATAGTCCCATCGAAAGTCCACACTGTGTGATGATGCTGAACCGGCATACTCGGGTGGAATTGAACTTTAATTCCGCGCGAGGTGCCGTTGCGATGATATAGTCCTCCGGGACCAAACTCACCTACAGCGTATTTATGCATCTGACGGCCGTCACGGAACCCTAAATTTTCCCGAGCGCCCATTTGCGCTGTTTTAAAAGAGCGCTGTGGGGGGAATTCATCCCACCTTTGATGCGCCCACCCCTCACCACCTGGTCGCCCCTCTGCCGGACCTGGCTTTGCCGCGCAATCGACTGTTTTTATGTAGCTACAGACATCGCTCCACCAAGGATTTTTCAGCGTGGTGTTTGCAACCCGAGTAGGAAACGGGTTTAATCCGGCAGCAGCAAGAAACACCTCAGTAGCTGCCCCAGTTGGAGCACTTCTTGGGATGGTCGAGCTTAGCTCCAGATTAGCTGGATTATTACTGGTGCTGATTGGTGGTACTGTCCCTGCACCTGCAGCGAGAGGTTCTGTACCGAACTCTTCGAATAGATGCAGATCCTGCGTCCACGGCTGCGCACCAAAAGTCGGACTCGGGGTTCCTCCTGTGGGGATCGAAGCATTAGTCAGCGCCACTAATCCAAGATTATTGGCGTCACTGTAGCCACCCGTTGGACCACCCACGAATGGGCCCAACGATACCGACTGAGCTCCAGTCAAAGCGGCTGGATCATTAATAGCCTCAAAGGAATCGACAATTTTACAGCCACCCTGGACGACTAGGGAGGCCAGTGACACCGCTCCGACGCCTATTCGCTGATACTTTTGCTTACGCCACCACACCACAGGAACCCCCAAGTGACAAAGAGTTAGGCCCAACAGGGAAACACAGACCCGAGAATTAATGATTTCTTTCTAGTAGAACATATAAGTTCCTAATTGGCAAAGTGGGCCCAAATTTAGATGCTTAAGACCGTTAAAATTTGCATTGTGGTTCCATCTGAAAAATAACAGGCAATTACCAAAAAAAATCTGTATTTAGCCTCAGCGTTCGAATCACCTGAAGGCTGTTTCCGGAGACCAAATGCTCGCAAATACCTTGTGTCACATTCCTCGCGTTAGCTTGAGCAAGGAACGGGCTTTGTGGGACGAAGGAATCCTGACCTGGGCTGAATATAAGACACAGGCCAAGAATCCAGAATTTATAGACGACTGCGAGCATCATCTGGAACACCGAGATCCAGCGTTTTTTGCCAAGCACCTAAAGCCTGACCAGCATTGGCGCTTGTTCGGCGACTTTCAGGACTCGGTAGCCTATGTCGACATCGAAACTACTGGCCTTGATAAGGGACACGACGAAATTACAACGATTGCGCTTTACGACGGCCATTATGTAAAAACCTACGTAAATGGACGTAATCTAGAGGCATTTAAATCCGACATCCAGGATTACAAACTCCTGGTGACATTCAACGGCAAGACATTTGATGCTCCATTTATCCGCCGCTATTTTAATATCGAGCTACCGCAAGCCCACATTGATTTGCGCTACGTGATGAAACGCCTTGGCTACGCTGGTGGATTAAAAGAAGTCGAACGACGACTCGGCATTGATCGCGGCGATCTACGTTCGGTGAATGGTTTTTTCGCGGTTAAATTATGGCATGAATTCAAAAATAAAAAGAACGAGGCAGCTTTAGA
>CAIWTN010000086.1 GCA_903915625.1 uncultured Pseudomonadota bacterium
CCGCCGTTAAAGTCCCTAAACTATAGTTTGTGCCGTTACCAATAGGAATTTGACCGTCGCTAGGAGGGGACGACAAGCCAGTGCCACCGTTGGCAACCGAAAGAGTGCCGGAAGTGATGAGGGCTGCACTCAGCGGCGGGATATCTGCAACTGATAAAGTTGTGCCAGAAGTGACTCGGCCCTTCGCATCGTAAGTGACTTTAGTCGAAGTGGCGGCGGTAGCCACAGTAGCCAGGGTAGCTGCAGCTGATCCAGCGCCGAAGCCTGAGATCGTGACGTCACCAGTGAGAGCGGTTAGGTAATTACCGGCAGCTTGCTTACTACTAAACGCAGTCCAGTCGGCCGAGCTTAGGTAGCCGTTGGTTGTTCCGTTAGCTTGCGACATTGATATAATAGGCGTTGATGAACCAGTGGCGACTGAGATTGGAGCTGTGCCTGTAACATTCGTGACGCTGGCTGGTAGCGCAGTGCTGGTCCACGTCGTGCCGTTTGAAGTCAACACGTTGCCGCTCGGCCCAGGGGCTACCACTTGCACGGCGCTGGTACCGTTGCCAAGAATCACGTTGTTGGTAGCGAGCGTGGTTGTTCCTGTACCACCATTGGCGACTGCCAAAGTTCCGGAAGTGATGAGGGCAGCACTGTGACTAGGCAAATCTGCCGCTACCAGCGAAGTGCCCAAAGTCACTCGACCTTTCACATCGTAAGTTACTTTGGTTGAGGTCCCTGCGATAGCAACGGGCGCAAGAGTGGCCGCTGCAGACCCAGGACCAGTGGCCGTTACGTCACCGGTGAGATCGGTGAGATAGTTACCACTTGATTGTTTACTATGGAAAGCCGTCCAGTCGGCCGCTGTTACATAACCGCTGGTTGTACCGTTGGCTTGCGACATCGAAATCACTGGCGTTGAGCTGCCATTGGCTACTGAGATCGGAGCCGTACCAGTGACGTTTGTTACGCTCCCGACTGCAGCAGATACCCAGCTTAAAGTCCCTGAACCGTTGGTGGAGAGTACTTGTCCAGATGAGCCGTTGGTGCTTGGTAATTCCAAAGTAAGGGACGAAGCTAGAGTGTCTGGAGCTTTCAGTGCGACTGAGTTAGTTGAGCCCTTGTCGTTGAGAACCAGGTTATTTGCTGTAGTGCTGTTGCCAAGAATAGTGACGTTGCCCGCTACTGCATGAGCGCCTGAGTTAACCGTGCCGGTTGTATTAATCGTCGTGGAGCCATCGATACTCGATGCCCCGCTGATCGTGGCGGTGCTCAAAGTTTTATTGGTCAGCGTTTCCGTTGCATCACGAGTTACGACCACGCCCGAAGTCGGGAAGGTGGCGGTGGAGTTTATGCCGGTGCCACCGTTAGCGGCTGCAAGATTGCCGGAATTAATGATGGCTGCACTCAGTGGCGGAATATCTGATGAGTCTAGTGTCGTGCCCGAGCTTACGCGCCCGTAAGCATCAGTAGTGACTTTGGAGTAGTTACCGGCGGTGCCGATTGTTCCCAGACTTACTGTAGCCGTTCCACTTGTTGTGGAAACCGAAACTCCAGTGCCCGCATCGACACCGCTAAGTTTGCCGCTAAAGCTCGCATAATCGCTATTGGAAATCACCCCGCCTGTAACACCAACAGCCGAAGCGAGCGGGATATTAAGCGTATGCACCGTGCCTGATGAGATCATAGCGGGACTTGTGCCAGCTGTTCCCGAAGTAAAAGTTTGTGTGTTACCAGTCAGACCATTTAGATTCGTGATTCCAGCACCCGAAACTTGTAGGGCTAGCACCGAGGATCCATTCCAGTATTTAATCTGATTAGTCGCGGTATTGAACCAAGTTTTACCTGCATCTGCAGCCGTGAGGCTGCTTGGGTCGCTGCTATTATTACTGAGCAGGAAAGTCTTAGCAGCGGCCATGCTGATGTTGCCCGTGTTCGTGAGATCGCTGGTTCCCATGTTGAGCCCGCCGGACATAGAATCACCGGCTTTATTCAGCGGAGTGAATCCAAGAGCGTCCTGCTTTGTATCAAAGGTCGTCCAATCAGCTGAGCTCAAATACCCAGTCGAGGTGCCACTAGCCTGCGCCAGCGAAATCTGACCAGAACTACTGTTATAGAGTAGAGGGGCGGACGTTGACATCGCACCGCGGGCCCGGGCGTCCGTGTAGTACAGATTTGTACCGCTTTCCACAACAACCTCTGTGGTCATGCTTTGCCACGCCTTGGTTCCGGATAGAAACTGTGTTGCTGTCCCACCAGTCGGCAGCGCCGGTTCTTTGCCTGCTAGATCTGCACTAAGGCCCGCAATCTTGCTTTAAGCGATGGCGGCACTTGGTGAAATATCATCGTTACTGATAAGCAGCGCGCTTTGCGCTGCAGTGATGCGTCCGGTCCCATCAACTGTGATATTGGCTCTCGTGTAGCTACCAGGGGTAACTGCGGTGTTTGCCAGGCTGATCGTTCCGCCGTTGGTGACTGAGCCGCCGTTCAGACCAGATCCCGCGTTAAAATTTACCGAAGAAAGCGGAGTAAATCCCAGCGCACCAGTGACATCCGCAGCAGCAAGTGAGAGCCCTTGTGTGACTCGGCCCTGAGCATCAGTGACGACTTTGACGTAGGTCCCCGCCGTTCCGACATTGGGCAGACTCATCGTACCGCTGTTTCCCGGCGTCACCGCAGGGGTATCCCAAATCAGCTGGCCACTGCTATTTTTAGTGAGAAACTGATTGGCTGCCGGCAGGCTACTGAGGGAGAGCCCAAGATTGCCATTCTTATCAAACGCCAGAGTCTTACCGTCGACAGGAATACGAAGTGCCAGTGGCACGAAACTATACTGCTGACGCGGATAAGTTTTACCCGCTGCCGTGATCTCAATAAAAACGGGATCCGTGCCTTGGCCAAACACTGCTGTAACTTGAGCCGGACTAAGCTCGAGCGGTAGTGTAAACACGCCTTGATTTAACGGAGTGTTAGTTAACTCAAGTGGGGCTGTGAGCGTGCTGCCTACTTCGGCCGCGTTCCAGAATTTAACAGTCACATCGACAGGTCCACTCAATGGCGCTCCATCAGCCTGCGTTAACCGCCCCGAGTAAGACAGGGGATAGCTTCCGCTCTGAGCTAATGCTGTCTGCTGCATGGCGAACCACACGCTAAACAAGCAAGCCATACTTGCGAAGTCGATAGTTTTCGAAAATCTAACCATTGGCTACCTAAGTCGTTACTAAAGATCCCCCCGCTGATCGTTTCTTTAAAGGCATTCGACAATGCCGGTCTAAAGCTTGAGTTCTTTTTTTAAGCCCTGATCTTTCGGTGAGTTACGACCTGCTAAAAATCCCTAAAACGCTCCCCGTGCGGCGACCACCCAAAGGGAATAAAAACATGTGAATTTGAGATCTTAGCCCCGTAGGTGTGCGCAGGCTATGATCACAAGTGCGAGCTAACTATCAGTTAGTATTGATGAATCTCGCGCATAGAGGCGTGATCGTGTTTGGGGCGGCCTGGACGAAAACTCACCCAATTCCGAGCCCCGCTGCCGCGCGGCAGCAGGCCTCAGAGACCTAGTTAAAAAAATCGTATTGAGAATCATTTTCATTTGCTAGGCTCTTCGGATCAGGAGGACCCCCCATGTTACTGGCTTGCCGTAGCCGTCTATCGCAGATGCTTGTTCACCGCCGGATTTTCATTGGCCTAATATTTACCGGCGCTTTCGCCATTTGTGGGGCAGTCCAGGCGGCGCCTGTGAGTTTGGATCCTGTTCGCGCTAAGGACCTCGCTGTGGTTTTGCCAGCGGGCGGCAGCCAACGAGTAGCTGCAGAGGACGCCATCTTTCCGGCAGCTTGGTGGGACCAGATCCATGCGGCTTTTGCTAAAACCAGCGTTGGCGATGCTGTGGAGCGGGAGAGTCCTCTAGCTAATTGGCGTCTGGTGGCGATGCGCCTTGCGCCATGTCAACCACTGCTGGCTTATCTCAGCGAGCGTAATGACACGCTATGTCAGCCAGAGCTACGTTTAGTATGGCAACCGGTGGAGCAGCGTTACCGCCGGGACCGTTGGGTATCGTATGCTGACGACCGGGCTGTGCATGTCTTGTACCGATTTAACGGCGAGCGTGAGCTAGGAGCGGATCGCGCAAAGATTTGGCAGGACTTACTTCGCCGCGCGGAGTCTTTGAGTGTCACTGAGGTCGATACGTATAAAAAATTGACTCGCACTTTGGTTAAGTCCATCACGGCAGAACTTCAAGGTCTGCGCAGCGTGTCGCCAGCCGCAGAATATGACGGAGTAGGTGAGCGACCTGAGTTTGGGAACCAAAGCAGCGCGACTCGTTTTATGGCCAGTCTACACAGCTTTATGGCTAACCATGCGCGTCCTGAACTGTTGACGCAGCTGACGGCATTTTCCCTACCTGAGGGCCGAGAGCCACCTATGATTGATGAATGGGTGTTTATTGCTTTCGAACCCACGCATTCAGGGCAAGACATTCAGCCCCAGTCGTTGACGGTGCGGTCACGGCGCGATGGCCGAATTCTTGTCGATTACGGCGTTAAGGCGCGCGCATCAGTAAGGCGAGATGATGAAGTGTTACAAGACCTGTTTGATCACGCAACGGGCGAAGATAAATCTGAACTCGATGAAGCTGTGATCTGGACTTTTGGAGACCGTAAAATCAAAGGTTTGCGCATCGCTGATCCGCGTCAGACTCATGTAGCACACACTAGCTGTGTATCGTGTCACAAACTGGGTAAGCTGACGTTTGATCTACATAACCTGAGTTATTTCGAAGATCGTGGTGTCAGCATATCTCCGCGTGTTGAGATGGATGTCAAAAGAGAGCTTGCTTGGATTGCTGCTGATTGATTTTAGCAAGTCGATAAAACCACGGATATTTTACTGTAATTTTTGAAATAATTTAAAACTCGCCTCATGCTGGAATTATGCATTTGAATGACATGCATGATTCCCCCGTGAGATGATAGAGTTCAGCCAATTCCTGCCTAATTATTCCTCCATTTATTTTTGCCTCTAGCCGAGGAGACGATCATGTTTCTATCGATGTATCGCTATTTGGGTTTGCTTATCATTACGTTCTTTCTGAGTCACTGTAGTCACGAGGTGAATCGCAAAGACCGTAATCGGAAGCCACAACCGGCTCAAGATGCAGTGAGCAGTAGCGGCGGTCAGTTCCAAGATCAGCAGTCTGCGCAGCAGCAGCAGAGTGATGATCCGGTCTCTCAACGAGTAGGATCGCAACAGCAGCAGCGACCACAGTTAAAATTCTGGTCCGATCCCAGCTCTGCTGCGGCGCGGGATGCGGCACGCATGCAACCTTCAAACGGTCCCGACGCTAGGCGTATTCGCTATATCGCAGAGCAAGGTGGCGCTCGTTGGTATGGTGATTGGAGTGGTAATATTACTCGCTCAGTCGCCGCACAAATGCAGAGTGCAACTCAGCAGAATGCGGCAGCAGTGATGGTTGCCTATAACATCCCTGGCCGTGACTGCGGCAGCTACTCTGCCGGTGGCGCACCTAACGCATTTGCATATAGGGCCTGGATTAACGACTTTGCGAAAGCTCTGGGCTCCACTACTGCGATTATCATTCTCGAACCAGACGCTCTGGCGCATGACAACTGCTTGACTGATGAGCGTTACGATCTTATCCGTTACGCCATCACGACTCTGAAAGCGAGGCCGAATACGCTGGTTTATATCGATGCCGGCCACTCAGCCTGGATCGAGTCGGGAAAAATGGCGGAACGCTTACTGCGCGCTAGCGTTGAGCTCGGGGATGGATTTGCCCTCAACGTCTCTAATTATCAACACTCTAAAAATTTAATCGACTACGGTAAAGCTATCCGCAGCCGCGGCGTCAGTAAGAATTTTGTCATCGATACCAGTCGCAACGGTAACGGCCCAACGCCGACCAACGAATGGTGTAATCCTGCTGGCCGCGCTTTAGGACAACGCCCAGCCTTTCCACCAGACGCCCCAACCATCGAGGGTCTAGACGGATATCTTTGGGTCAAGGTCCCTGGTGAGTCGGATGGCCCTTGCAACGGCGGACCCGGTGCCGGTGGTTGGTGGCGGGAAAAAGCACTAGAACTTGCGAGAAATGCAGGGATTTAATTAAGACGTTATTAGTGTGTTGGGTGCTGCCGCAGTGATCTAGGAGGTTGTTATTTATGCAGGTTCGTAAATTGCATTTAGCCTGTACGCTCATTTGGCTCATGGTTAGCTCGTCATTCAGTGCCCAGGCCAAGGCTTCATGGACGCGCAATGAAAGGCGAGCAGGCAATGACTTCGTCAAGGTGGATGGCAAGCATTTTGTCATCAATCAGCAGCGTTATGCCTATGTCGGCACTAATCTTTGGTACGGAGCCAACTTAGGTGCCGACGATGCAACGGGAAATCGCGCTCGCTTACTTCGTGAACTAGATCGGCTGCAGACCTTAGGGATTAAAAATCTTCGCGTGATGGCTGGCACCGAAGGACCCGATGGTGAGCCTTGGCGCATGTTACCGGCCATGCAGCCACACCAGGGTGAGTATAATCCTGCAGTACTTCGTGGTTTGGATTTTCTTCTGAGCGAGATGGCCAAAAGGTCGATGCGGGCAGTTTTGTGCTTGAGTAATTATTGGCATTGGTCTGGTGGCTTCGCTCAATATTTAAGTTGGAACGGTGCTGGTCCCATTCCGTATCCGCCACCAGCTGAGGGCGGCGATTGGGATAGATATAAAGGTTACGTTGAACAGTTTTATACCAACTATCCTGCAAGAGCCGCGCTGGCAAATCACATACGCTATATGGTCACTAGGACTAATTCGATTTCTGGTACGCCTTATGTGAGTGACCCTACGATCATGGCCTGGGAATTAGCTAATGAGCCTGATGCATACGCCAATAAGCGAGCGTTTATTGATTGGATCGCGGAGTCCTCTCGACTGATAAAAAGTCTGGATCCAAATCATCTCGTGATTTCTGGTAGTGAAGGCGAGACTGCCGCAGAAGTGACGGAAATGACCGATATTGATTACGCGACCACTCATATCTGGGTGCAGAACATCGGCTGGTACGATCCAACTAAGCCGGAGACCTACAAGAACGCGTTAAAGCGCGCCACTGCAAGCCTGAAAAAGTCGCAACAGGCGATTGCCAAGATTGGTAAACCTCTCGTTCTTGCAGAGTTTGGTATCGCTCGTGACAACGGGCTTTATGCCCCAGGGACTCCCGATAATTATCGGTCACATTTCTTCAATGCCCTTCTTGGTCAGGTTTATCTGGCAGCAAAAAATAATGATGAGTTAGCCGGTGTGAATTTCTGGGCCTGGGCCGGGGAAGGGCGACCTCGCAATCCCGGGCAAGCCTGGGCTGTAGGGGATGATTTTACGGGCGATCCGCCGCATGAGCCGCAGGGCTGGTATTCGGTGTATGACAAAGACCGTGACGTGCAGCGCGTATTGCGTCGCTATGCGAGGTTAATGGGAAGTTTGAACTAGATTGCGACTCAATTCATTTTATATTTGAATCCGCTTAGGGACGTTTTCTAAAGTATCGGGAACAGGGGGGGGATGATGCTCCGCAATAAATTATTCAACAGAAATATGCGGGGTTTGAGTTTACTCACCGTATTTGCTCTAAGTCTGTCAGCCTGCAAGCAGGGGACACCGACGATAGTGAACCCAAATACTACAGGCGGAGGTAAGACGGCTTTTTCCGCTAGTCCCGTGGCTGCTGCGGTAGCCCAGCCCCAGGCACCGACTCCAGAATTCTCTTATGTTAACTGTAAGTCGGCTACAGCTTGTCAGCCGGCCAAGCAGGATGTCATTGGTCTAACAGCAAACAATCAGCTCGCTGGAACGGTCGGTCAGCCTGTCGTTTGGGTCTTTCACGGGCGCGACTTAAATACTCTAAACTCAAAGCAGATTGTGCCGAACATTCAGGGCAGTGACCGGTGGGTGGCGGTAATTCCAACAAATTTGCCATCTGGTGCCACTTTAGTACCGACCCCAAATGCGGCAGAGTTATTTACCCAGGAAAATATTGTTTGGACACCAAGTGTTTCGGGTACGGGTGTGTTGCAAATTCTCCTTCGCGACTATGACCGGTGTCTGGTCGTCGA
>CAIWTN010000087.1 GCA_903915625.1 uncultured Pseudomonadota bacterium
CGCTTTCTGGGGAAGTTTTCGTTTATCCAGGAATAACTTACCCCATCTAGCAAAAGCAGCCGCTGGAGCGGGCTCTCAAGGGCCCGGATATCCTTTTTGAGCCGCAGGTCCGAACCATTCCGGAACCCTGATGCGTCGACCCAACCGATTTGGGTGCCATTGGCATAGAACTTAAAAACCGAAGCGGAATTAAACCATAAGACTGAACCCGAGATGCCGAGGCCGTAACTGCTGTTGGCGTTGCCACTATCGTAAAGCATTAGTTGATAACTGCTATAACTTCCTCCGGGACCATCGCTGCTGACATTGTTGGCGATTGCTAATTTGGCGTTTGGGTTGGTCGTGCCGATTCCGACGTTGCCGCCACTAACTGCCATTGGGCTATTGCCTAGATCTGTCGAGCTTGTCCACTTGGGTATGTAGGAAGCAGCACCCGAGCCTCCGCTTGAAACGGTCGTCTGCACTGCTGTGGCTGTACTGATGCAGTACTTGAGAGCCATGTTGCGTGGCCGCACCTGACCAGCGTAGGCATTGGATGCCGCAGACGTAACAGTGCTCCAGCCATACGAGCCGGACAACGTGACCACCTGCTCCCAGTTTAATTGCGCACTCCCACTAGTGTAAAACATGTGGTTAACAGTCGTACCATTGGTTTCTACTGCATTATTGCCAGACCCTCCAATGGCGGTTACCGATGCTGCCTGCGCACTACCAAACACCCGCCCACTATCCACACCGCGGCCGTTATCGAAGCCACGAACAAACTCACCACGCAAGTCCGGCAAGTTAAATGTCGTTGAACCATTACCCGCGCCAAAGGTAGTGCCAACAACACCGAAGAGCCCGGAGTAAGTAGTACGAGACACTGCAGATCCATCAGCTTCTATCCAGCCAGTGGGACATGTCGTAGCAGAAAATGGAGATACGATCCCTGCAGGTGTCACTGTGCTACCGGCGCTTCCCAGGAGGGTCCAAGCAGACCCATTATAGAACTCATGCAAGCCAATGGTTGTATTGTAAACTACCATTCCAGGAGTCGGGAAGGCGATGGCGTCACGTTGGGCTGTGGTCAAGCGTGGAGGTAGGAATCCGGACGACGTCGAATTGATGTCCAGCGCCGCGACGGGGCTAGTTGTCCCAATACCGACGTTGCCTATGTTATCGATTGCCAAAAGCGTCGAAAGACTGCCTATCGCGGTCGATCCGGCAGGCGCACGTTTGACACGCAGGCCATCAAAACCATTTGTACCTCCAGCCCCCAAAGTCATCATCCAGGTGGGTTGGGCCGCATCGTCTTGAAACAACGAGTTACTGGTGTTGTCTGCAAGGCCGTTCACCGATAGTACGACCTGATGGACCGGATTGGGTGTGTCCATCGACGAAAGTCGACCGAAGCTTCCCCCGGGACTCTTCACTCCGAAATAAGTACGGGCGTGACTGTTGATTCGCGCCGCGCCGCTGCTGAGCTCGAGTTTTTCTCCAGGTGATGTAGTGCCTATCCCGATATTCCCTCCCGACAGCACAAGTTGATTTGTCCCCGCAACCAAGCCATTCGCCGGAAGGTTTAACACTCCGGTCATCGTTGAGCCCGCCACAGCGACATAGTTCGCTGGCGTAAAGGTTGTCGCAATGTTGACGCTACCAGACCCATTGGTGATGGAAATCCCACTCCCGGCCGTCAACGTAGCTAGGGAATAGTTTATACCATTGCCAATGGCGATTTGGCCGTTTGAAGGAGCCGCAGTGAGCCCAGTACCGCCGTTCGCTACCCCTAGCGTGCCAGACGTAATTAGGGCTGCGCTATGAACCGGCAAATCCGTCGCTGTCAAAGCCCGAAGCGAAGGTGCGCCAGAAGACCCGTTAGGAGTAGCAAACATCAAATTCGCCGCACCCGTCGTTACACCCGTACCGCCGTTGGCGACGGCAAGCGTTCCAGAGACTGCAGCGGCAGCGCCGAGGTTGACTGCACTAAAAATCGGTTGATTAGATCCGTTGACGGTCATGACTTGACCGGTGGTCCCAGTAACGCCCGAGAGAGCGCCAGCACCTGCTCCAATGACCACGCCATTATTGGTGATGGTCGAGGCACCCGTACCGCCGTTAGCGACGCTGAGAATACCGGACGTGATGATCGATGCGGATAGTGAGGGGATGTCTCCTGCTACGAGTGCAGATCCGGCCGTAACGCGGCCTTTGCTGTCGGTGACCACTTTGGCGTAGGTACCGGCCGTACCCACCGCAGCTAGTGTAGGACTAGGATAGTTACCAGTAAGATCACCAGAAGCAGCTCCCGATGGAGACAGGCCAGATAACCACGATAGTGTGCCGTCACCATTCGTTGAAAGCACCTGACCACTGGTCCCGTCATTAGCCGGTAGTACCCAGGTTGTAGAGCCGGTGAGTGTATCGGGTGCTTTGAATGCTAGATAATTCGACGTTCCCTTGTCGTTGAGCACGATCTTACTAGCGTTTGTATTGTTGCCTTGGATGGTGACGTTCCCTTGCGAAGTTACATTAGTCGCAGTCAGTGCCCCGGTATTTGCAGTGCCCGTAGTGCTGATAATCGTCGAGCCACCAACAGTTGAGGCACCATTTATCGTGGCGGCAGAAAGAGTCTTATTTGTGAGCGTATCCGTGGTACTCCGACCTACCAGAGTGTCTGTCGTTGTTGGCAAGCTCAGTGTGCCCGTATTGACGATGGTACTTATCACCGGTGCCGCGATCGTTTTGTTGGTTAAGGTCTCGACGGCATCACGGGTAGCCACTACTCCTGAAGTTGGGAAGGTCGCAGTTGAGTTAACGCCGGTACCGCCGTTCGCCGCGCTTAGGAGACCGCTAGATATCTTGCTCGCGTCGAGATTCGGAATATCGCTTGAGCTTAGCGAGCTACCACTTATCACCTGACCCTGCGCATTGGTCTGGACTTTCATGTATGTGCCAGCAGTACCTACTGAGCTTAAACTTACTGTCGCTGTCCCACTTGTTGTTGAGACCGACACACCAGTACCCGCGGTGACACCGCTAAGTTTGCCGCTGAAACTCGTATAGTCACTGTTGGATATCACGCCCGCTGTTACCCCGGCAGCCGAGGCCACCGGAATATTTAGCGTATGCACCGATCCCGTAGAGCTAAAGAGTGGACTGTTACCACTTGTACCCGTAGCAAAAGATTGGGTACTTACCGTCAGTCCGTTTAAGTTCGTAAGCCCTGCGCCGGAAACTCCAAGTGCCTGCGCTGTACTTCCGGTCCAGTATTTAATTTGACTCGTGGAACTATTAAACCAAGTTTTACCTTTGTCAGGAGACAAAGCTCCTGTGCTATCCAAGGAGGTAACCAATGTTGCCTCAGACGTATTGTCAAATATGCCAAGTCCTAAGGTCTTAGCTGTATTTAATGTGACGTTGCCAGCATTGGTGATTGCCTGGCCGTTCATGTTTAGGGTTCCGGTCATCGAATCGCCTGCTCTACTGAGCGGAGTAAAACCGAGAGCGTTTTGTTTACTGTTGAATGTCGTCCAATCTGCAGAGCTCAAATACCCATTCGACGAGCCACTAGCCCGCGCCAGCAACAGCTGGCCAGAATTAGTATCGTAGGAAAGAGGAGCGGATGCAGATACCGAAGCGCGGGCCCGCGCATCCGTGTAGTAAAGATTGGTGCCGCTCTCCGCAACAACCGCTGTGGTCAGGCTTTGCCACGCCTTGGTTCCGGATAGAAACTGGGTCGATGTCCCGCCCGTCGGCAGCGCCGGTTCTTTGCCAGCCAGATTAGAACTCAGACCCGCAATCTTACTTTCAGCGATGGCTGCACTAGGTGAAATATCATCGTTACTGATAAGCATCGCACTTTGCGCCGCGGTGATGCGTCCCGTGGCATCTACGGTGATGTTAGCGCGGGTATAACTGCCTGGACTTACCGAGGTATTAGCTAGGCTGATCGTTCCACCGTTAGTAATAGGTCCACCGGTTAGACCGGTTCCCACATTAAAACTTACCGACGATAGCGGCGTAAATCCTAGCGCACCTGTGACATCCGCAGCAGCAAGTGACAGCCCCTGCGTCACCCGGCCCTGAGCATCGGTGACGACTTTGACGTAGGTTCCTGCAGTGCCGACATTCGGCAAGCTACCAGATCCAGATGTGGCGATATTTTGCGGCACCCACTGGCCGCCGATAAATTGCAACACCTGGCCAGAACTCGGCTGGGTACTAGCAATGTTTTGACCCTGCAAGGAAGTGACTGCGGGACTACCCCAAGTTAGGCGACCACTCGTATCTTTTGTCAAAAACTGATTATTAGCGGGCTGCCCATTAACAGCGAGGCCAAGGTTGCCATTGCTGTCGAAAGCGAGGGTTTTGCCGTCGACTGGGACGCGCAAGGCGTAGGGTACGAAACTATACTGCTGACGTGGGTAGGTTTTACCGGCAGCAGTGATTTCGATAAATACCGGACTAACGCCGTCGCCGAAGATTTGCTGAACCTGATCGGCGCTCAGTTCGAGTGGTAAGCTAAATACGCCACTATTCAGATCCACGGCGGTGAACTCGACCGGAGCAGTGAGAGTGTTACCACTTACAGCAGCGTTCCAAAACTTTACCGAGATATCGACTGGCCCATCGACTGGAGCACCCGTCGGCTGCGTCAGGCGGCCGCTGTATGCCACCGAAAAAGGGGCTGCGTGAGCTTGCGAAAGAGAGACCAGGCTCGCCGCAAATGCCAAACTCAGCAGGCGTGATCGGGTGCCGAGTAGGACCCCCTTCGTGTACCAAGATTTTTGTTTAGAATGGGACATCAGCAGACCCAAGATTTGTTAACGGGGTACCTCCCCTGTTATCTATCTTGTCTGTTCGTCAACAAGATCCTAAAACTTAAGAAAAAAAGGTAATAATCCAATATTATTGGTATTCATGAGACGGTTCTTTGTAACGGAAAAGCCGCTTCCTTAGGTAAACAAAAAATACAATCATTACGGGCACATGCGAAGCCCTGATGATGGGGATGCGGCGAGCTCGTAATTTTTTTCTCCGCTCCGCTGCGCCTTCGGCCATCCCTATTCCCACGTCCTATCGACATTTGCAAAAGCCCAGGTTTGCCTGCAAATTCAGCAACAGGCCAAAAATCTCTAAAGATTTGTTCCGAATATGCCGAATTTCCGTAAGGCACAGGAAGCGATTGCTTCTTTACTTTCGGGAGAAAGAATGTTGTGGGACCTGCAACTTTTCAGCACAAAGTTTTAAGGCGATTTGTCGGTGGTTTCGCTTGGCAAACGATTGCACTAGCGGTGGGCACGTGGGCTGTTTTTTTGTTCGCCATGTTTGCCCTTTATCAAGGCTGGCTAAGCGGATGGGCCATGGTCGCAATCGCTGTGATTTGTAATTTTTACAGCTTCACGGTGTTGCATGAGGCGGTCCATGAAAATATCGAGGGTAAAAGTCGCGGCGGATGGTTGACCGAAGTCATGGGCTGGAGCTCAGGAGCCATGTTTATGGCGCCGTTCCGGGCATTTAGGCGCATTCACTTAACCCACCATCAAAATACAAATAAACCTAACCTCGATCCCGATTATTGGGTGGCGAGTAAAAACTTTTTATCGACCTTGCTGCGCTGTCTGACGATTTATCCGCACTATATTTACAGTTACCTTTTTAAAATCGACAGAGAGGGCGAACCTATCACGCGCGACATCGGGGTCCTCGTGATCTATTGGGGCGCGGCGATCGTCACTCTGTACACGCCTTATTGGGCTCTTTCTCTATTTGGCTTCATACTGCCAACTTTTATCGGCACAGGTGTGCAGGCCCTTCTTTTCGACTGGTTCCCCCATCACCCACACCAAGAAACTAGTCAAAAACTTAACACCCGCAATGTCCCGGGAAGAACATTACACATCCTCATGGCCGGACAAAATGTCCACCAGCTTCATCACGTCAATCCGCGGGTGCCATTTTATCGCTATCATGAGGCATTCAAGGCTGCAGCACTACCGGCCGACCAAGCTGAAAAGGAAGCCGCTAGCACCTAGCCCTTGGGCATCCCCTTACAGTCGTCGAATTCCTTACGCAGCGATGCGTTCATTTCTTTAAGGATATCGTACTCTTTAGCCGAACGAATGCGGCCATAGTACTCGCTGAGAGCCACAGATTTATCTGCACTCATTACTTCGAGAATGGCCGTCACCTGTTTCTGCGGCAACTGCTTAAACATTTCAACGACTAAGTCTTTATCAAGCTTTTCCATCACAGGGGCGGCTTTCTTGGGCTCCATCTTTGAGTATAGCGCAACCAATTTTTCGACTCGCTCACCTTTAAGATCTTTTTCTTTCTGGATGGTCTGGGCAAAATACCGGCGTTCTTCGTCAAGCTTCTTGAGTTTCTCGTCGATCGAACTCTCGAGACCTTTGAGCTGATCTTCTCGCCGACCTAAATTTGCTAACCTATCTTCGATCTGACGTTTCTTTCTCTCAGCAATATCAAGGTAGCGACCAACCTCTTCCTTCTTCATGGAATCGGGATTTAACTCGGGAAGTTCAAGCAGATTGGAGAGAAAACTTTTCCGAGGCTTATCAGATTTTTTCCCGTCCCCTACCGCGGAATCTTTCTTCTCCTTTTCGGAAGAAGTTTTTTTATCCGCTTTTTCTTCATCATCAGACTTCTTACCCTCGTCCTTTGATGCGTCATCATTTTCAGGATTATTCTTCGCATCTCCGCCCTTTGCATAAAGAGGAAGATCGCCAATGGTGATGCCGCCATTCATAGCAAACCACACAGCAGCGAGAAGCACCAGCTTAGCTGCAATTATAGTCTGCCATAAACGACTATAGGACGATTTTGGCTTTTCTTGCTTGCGCTTCATAATCCCTTTTAAGACCTCGTTTGACCTTGGAATTGCCGCAGGGCGATTTCATCCAACATTTTCTGCTCACTGCGACTTATTTCTTTCCTAAAGTCCAGCTCGTAACGCTCGCGAAGGCGCTCGATTGCTTTTAGTTCACGCTCTGCCACATTAAGACAGGCAATTTGAGCCCTCTCTCTATTTTCTAAATCCTGTACACTTTTGTACAGCCGGTACCATTTCGCTTTAACATGATCGAGACCGCTTTCAATGACTTCGATATTTTCGCGACTACTTGATGTCCTAATGCGGTTGAGTTCATCAACACCACTCATATACTGGCGCTGACTTTCCCGCATAGCCTGTACCGCTTCAACCTTTTCTTTATTGATCCTAGCAAGCATCGCAGCCTCGGTATCAACACGTGTTTGCTTGATCTTAATGATCGGCTGCACTCGTTTAATTTTTCGCATGCTTTGCATATTTTTTTATTTTCCCCGCTTAAATATTTCGCGCATGCCTTGCAAGGCTTCCTGCAAGCTAGACCGCTCATCAATACCTTGGCGCAAAAATTGTTCGATAGCCGGCATCAAAGTAATTGCTGCGTCTAGTGTTGGATTGGTGCCCTGCTGGTAGGACCCGATTTGGATATAGTCGATGTTTTCCTGATATACACCGATCAACTGGCGAACTGTAGATGCCAACTGCCAATGCTCATCGTCAACAATGTCACGCATAACCCTACTGGTACTAGTCGCCACCTCGATAGCTGGGAAATGGCCCTTAGCCGCTAATGATCGCGATAAATTAATATGCCCGTCCAAAATCGAGCGCACCGCATCGGGGATCGGATCGTTAAAATCGTCTCCGTCGACGAGCACGGTATAAAGACCACTGATACTACCATGTCCATCTGCCTGAGGACCGCAGCGCTCCAGCAATTTTGGCAAGATCGAGAATACCGACGGCGGATATCCTTTAGTGGTTGGCGGCTCACCGATAGCCAAACCGATTTCCCTCTGAGCCATCGCCACGCGAGTCAGACTATCCATCATCAAAAGCACTCTTTTGCCTTGTTGCGAGAATGATTCGGCAATAGCTGTCGTTGCCTTTGCCGCTCTCAGGCGCATCAGTGGCGATTGATCGCTTGTGCTACACACTACCACCGATCTAGCCAGACCCTCTGGCCCAAGATCACGCTCGATAAATTCGCGCACCTCACGGCCCCGCTCGCCGACTAGCCCGATGACGTTAACGTCTGCGGCTGAACCGCGCGCGATCATACCCATGAGCACGCTTTTACCGACACCCGAACCAGCCATGACGCCGACACGTTGGCCCTCGCCAAACGTGAGCATGCTATCGATTGCGCGAATGCCCATTTTAAACTGATCGACAACGCGGGACCGGCGTAGCGGATTCGGAGCTTCTTTTTCTAGCGGAGCCAAATGAGGGCGCTCTGGCAGATCGAGGCGACCCTCAAGAGGATTCATCAATGGGTCCACAACTTTTCCGAGGAGAAAATCGCCTACGGGAACCCGGTCCCATGTACGATTACCGCTTACGGCGCACCCAGGAGCGATACCACTCAAGCTGGAATAGGGAATCAGCAGAGCCTTGCCACGGCTAAAACCGACTACCTCAGCAAGAACATCATTTTGACCACGCACATTGATACTAACTACAGTACCAAGGCGGCTACCAGGTAGATGGGCCTCTACTACCGTACCCACAACATCAGTGACTTTGCCCGAGGGGTGCCAATCAATTTGATTAAACGACGCCCTAAGGTTTTCCCGGTCGAAACTGCGCAAGTTCAAATTCAAGCTACGTTATCTCCCTGCTTGAAGAGGTCGAGATCTGCCTGGCGCAGAAGCTCACTTACAAGTTTAGTTACGTTGACATCGACTACGCTCATGCTTGATTCGATTTTGAAATCACCGACTGCGATTTCCCCATCTTTCAGCAGAGCTTCCTTCAGATCTGGGGGAGCAACAGCGGCAACACGATCGAATAGTTCAGGATGGACATGAACTCGAATCTTTCCGGGCTCGACCGACTCTGTAATGGCTCGCTGAAGTACCATCATAAAAGTTTCAGTATTAATACTAAATTCACGCTTTATCAGAGCTTCTGCCATGGCCTGGCATAATTCATAAAAATTTTCCTGAACATTTTCTAAGATGTTTTTTTTGAGCGAACTAAATTCCTGAACTAGTTCATTAAGGTTGCCAAATATCTGTTGCGCGGTCTCGCGCATTTGCAGCTCCGCCTTCTCTTCTCCAGCACGAAAACCATCTCTATATCCCTGTGCTTTGGCAATCTCAGCGGCCTCTGCCCATTTTTTTTCCTGCTGTTTTTCTTCTTCTAAGCGATCGCGATAAGTTCTCATCGCGGCCTGTTCCGGATCAGTAACTTCATTTGATGAAGCATGTGATGGGCCCGGAGATACCGGGATGAACTCATCCTCTATAGCGCCTGGCTCTCTGCCGGGCCTTTGCGGTGGCTGTGAGGGGGGATCTGTTGCCGTGTTTTTCAGTCCTTTAATGGCCTCACCGACTGCTTCCATGTACTGCCACTGATGTTGACTACCAGTAACCATAGGTCCGCCGCCTGGGACAGCCTTACTGCCAGCCGCTGAGAAAATCTGAGCATCGTCGGGGACACTTTTGTAAATTACTGGAGTCTTAACTTCCTCAGCGATATTTTCAATCTCAACCGCTGCACTAGTTGGGGAATTTTTGTCCGCACCTGAAGCTTTCGCAAGAGTGCGCTTTCTTTCCTCACGTTCCTGCTCGTGTTGCTGAATTAAACGTAGCTCATACTCGTACTCGTCGTCTTCCTTTTGAAAATCACCACTTGCACGCCGCGCAGCGTCTCTGCGCCATTGTTTGGTGAAATCAATCGGCATCAGAATAGAGCGCCGTTGATCTGACGGAACTAGGTCCTGATCAAACTTATGTGGATCCGCAACCCGGTCGCTGATCTCGTCCTTTGGGTGATAATCAGCATGAATAATTGAGCGCGTCGCATTATCTTTGTGAATCACATTTGTTGTATTAATTTCCTCGAAGTTGAATTCGACCAAGGAAATCTTCTCGAGGACTTTTGCCCCTTTTTTGATGAATCTACCCTGCTTTTTCGGCCCATCAAAATTCATCGCTGCTCTCCTCCTCAGACTTAAGTTGACTGATGCGGACTAAGCATAAGTCTGATGGCCTCAGTGGTTCGTTTTGGCTCATTTTTAGCGAGGTAGAGCACTTGCTCTTGCGGAGTCAATTTATCAAACGGGACATCCTCCTTGACCTGTACATTCTGTAATGCTCCGATATCTAAATCAGGGCGGAAGTCTTCGATAACTTGCTGATCATGTTTGCGTTGCGGATTATAAGACAGCCAGCGGAAATAAGGTCTGACGATAAAGGCAAAGAACAGTACAAGTGCTAGTGCGGCGGCAGAAGAAAGCGCCAGAGTGCTGACATATTGGTCCGTTTCCTTCTTCTCACTCTTGATAGCTTCGACCTGCATAGGATTGAGCTGGAACATCATATTACGAACCGTGACTAAATCACCTCGCTTGTCATCGAATCCAATGGATGACCGAACCAGCTCCTCAATTTGTTTAATTTCTTCCTCTGGACGAGCCTCAAACGGTGGTCTTGTGCCGTCCGGTGGATATTCCTGCTTGCCGTCCACCAGAACTGCCGCAGAAAGCCTCAGAATCTTTCCCAGTGGAAGCGTCTTCTGACTGACTTTCTTGGCAATTTCGAAGTTAACAATCTCTGAATCTTTTTTGTTTTGCGTACTAGACTGATTAACGTTTAGTTGTTCCTGTTCACCAGGAACGTTGGATTTGCTGCCAGGTATGCCAGTAGGATTTAGGCCCGTTCCGCTTAAGGAGAAGCCCTGTGTCTCGCGGGAAACAGGCACCACTCGATCTGGATCCACATCTGAGATGGTCTGCGACTCTTGCGTAAAGTCGACCGTTGCATCTACCTTAACCTCGACCTTCTCTGCACCTACAATACGACCAACGATACCGCGAATGTTCTCCTCATACTGCTTTTCGATGGCCCTCTTATAACTCGTCATCTCTTTGGTCATCTTCGCGCTGGAGTCTTCACTCTCAACTTCAGTTAGCATCTTGCCTTCGCCATCTATAATCGTGACATTGTTAGGCTTAAGACCTTCAACTGAGCGCGAGACGAGATTTACGATACCTCTGACTTGTTTCTTATCCAGTTCAAAGCCACGTCTGGTTTTCAGATAAATGGCCGCAGTCGGCTCCAATTTATCCTCAAGAAAAAGACTGCTTTTAGGCGATACTATGTGAACTTTAGCCGCTGTTAATCCATCAATCATCATGATGGTTCGGGATAACTCGCCCTGGATCGCTCTCTGCTTATTAATACGTTGCTCAAAATCAGTCCGGGTAAAATCTTGCGCGTCGAATTTTTCCCAACCTACCACCCCATGCGCTGGCAGGCCCTCGTTTGCGAGTTTGAGCCTTGTTTCTGCTACTTGGCTCGTTGGAACTTTCACGCCTTTAGCATCAACTTGATAGTCGATGATATTACTGCGCTTGAAGAAGCCAGTGATCTGCTGAGTATCCTCCGCAGAGAGACCGACAAATGCGTACTCATACGGGTCTTGTGGCCTCAGCATAACGCCAGCCGTAATCAGACCCGACAGAACAAGCACCGCCAAACCGGCGACAGCTGCCTTCTTTCCGCCGCTTAATTTCCCCCAGGCTTCACCTAGGCCAGAAAAATATTTTGCTAGAAATTCGCGAAAGTTATTCACTCAGCATCCCGTCAGACTAAAGTTTAGACTGGCATCCGCATGACTTCTGAATAGGCTTCAAGAGCTTTATTGCGAAGCTGAACCATCAGATTGAAGGACAATTCAGCCTGTGTGGCAGCTAACATGGTTTCGTGTATGTTTTCAGCTTTTCCAGTCGCCATCTCCATACCCATTCGGTCGGCCTTCTGGCTGCTCTGGTTGACATCTTGAATTGTCTTTTGCAGATGGTCAGCGAAGGACATGCCATCGCCTTTGCCCTTTTCTTTCGCTCCATCAGCGCCAACACTGGTTGCCTCCCGCTGGATATCGCGAAGGCTATTGAGTATTTGCTCCGAGAACTTACTGGTAGCGGCGATTTGACTCACGGGAACCTCTAATCATTTTGAGGAATTAGCGACCGATCTCGAGCGCCTTCATGGCCATTTGCTTAGCGTCGTTTAGAGCCGTAGCATTCGCTTCAAAGGCTCGTGTCGCAGAAATCATATTCACCATTTCGCTCATCACTTGCACGTTAGGTAGGTCAACGTATCCAGTCGCGTCAGCGTCAGGATTGCTTGGATCAAACACGTGCCGCGGTGCCTTGGTATCTTTATGGATGTCGACTACCTGAACTTTACGAAGCTCGGTACCGTGTCCGCTGGTGTCATTAAGATAATCTTCAAACTGGTTACCCGTAGGTACCGCTGAGACTACAACATCGCGACGACGATAAGGTCCGCCCTCGTCGCCTCTTGTAGTCTGGGCGTTGGCCAGGTTGGCACTTAAAACGTTCATTCGAACGCGTTGCGCTGCAAGACCGGATGAACTTATGTCCATTGCCTTAAAGAAACTCATCCGCGACCTCCGTTAATTGCGTACTTCAGCATGCCCACCTTGCGATTGATGACCTCAACAGCAGAACGGTAAAGCATCTGGTTCTGTGCCATCCGCACCATTTCGTCGTCGACATCAACTGTGTTTCCGTCTTCGCCGACGCTCTCTGTAGGCTTGATATAAACATCAGCACGCATTTTCCCGTTCGCCTGGGTGAAGGCATTACGAAAATGCTTTTCGTTACTGACCTTAATTGGCACCTTGCCATCAAGTTTTGCCATGCTACCCAACTGATCTTCGAAATCGTAACCTAGAGCGCGAAAACCAGGTGTTTCTGCATTGGCAATGTTGCCAGAGATCACTTCACTGCGCTTCAAACGCTGGTCTAGTGAAGCCATCTGAAGTCTGTCAGCGAAGTTAAAAACTCCGCCCATCATACCTTTCATGATGCTCTCCCAGTCGTCGGCGCCATGACATCGATGCCTTCCGCCGTAAATTCGTTAATCTTGTTGCGAAGAGTCCTAAGGCTGATGCCCAATGTCTTAGCAGCGTGGGTACGGTTACCCTGATGGTGTTTTAGGGTTTCGAGGATAAAGTGGGTCTCAAGGTCCTTCAGTGGTTTTCCTATAGGCAAAAAGGTCACCCACTCTGAGTTGATCCCTGTGACGTCGCTGTCGATGGGTAGGCCGGCATCAGAAATTTCACGGCCGTTGGAGAGTAGTACGGCTCTTTGAATCACATTCTGTAATTCACGAACATTTCCCGGCCAGGGGTGAGATTTAAGCTTAGCTTTTGCAGATGGCGAGATCTCAAGAATTTCTTTGCCAAACTGATCACAATATTGACGTAAGAAATACCTTGCCAGCACTTCGATATCATTCGGTCTATCACGCAGTGCTGGAACTTCTAGCTGAATGACATGCAAGCGGTAGTAAAGATCCTGGCGGAAGTGACCTTGCGCTACAGCTTGGGTCAAATCCCGGTTAGTAGTGGCGATAATTCGGGTTTTGATTGGGATCGGGCCGCTACCGCCCACTCGCTCAATTTCTTTCTCTTGTAAGGCACGTAACAACTTAGCCTGCAATGCAGGATCCATCTCGGTTACTTCGTCTAACAGCAAAGTACCGTTAGTAGCCAACTCGAACTTGCCAATATGACGCTGATGGGCACCGGTGAAGGCACCTTTTTCGTGACCAAACAATTCACTTTCTAGTAGGTTCGATGGAAGTGCAGCGCAATTAACCGCAACAAATGGCTCATCGCGACGATTGGAATGAGCATGAACTTGCCTTGCAATGACCTCTTTACCAGTGCCCGACTCACCAGTAATCAACACCGGCACAGCAGTGTCTTTGATCTGCTCAACAATCTCTTTGATCCTGAGCATTTTTTCGTCAGCAGCAAGAAACACGTTACAATTTTGGCTACGCTCCTGGGCATACTGCAAGTAGTCTGTGGCTGTCGGTTTATCGCTAGGTATGCTGGATGGTGTTGAGTTGGGCGTCGCGGTCGTTGCGGTCGTTGCGTTCATGAAATCCCCTTCCCGGTTTTATAGAGATCTACTGAAGCTGGCTGAGGCGTTCCTTGGCCAGATTCGAGTAAAAAAGATTGTTGCCGTCCTCACTCGCTTTCTTGAAAGATTCGATCGCTTCAGCACGGCGGCCGGCGCGGTAAAGCAGAAGGCCACCTTTGTACAAAGCCTCGGCGCGGCCTTCCCAATTTTCGGCATCAGCACCCACCTGCGCCAGAAGGCGACCAGCGTCTAAATACTGATTGGCTTTGCGGTAATCTTCAGCGAGGCTCGTGAGTTCAGATGCCCAGACTTTCTTGGCTGCCGCATCGTCGGCAAACTCTTTAGGCGTCATATATTTGAGTAGACTGATGGCCTGCTTACGCTCACTTGCCATGCCTAATTGGCCAAAACGTTTACCAAGATCTGTCAGCATTAAGACAGCGCTACCTGACGGGCTGAAATTACGCGTCCAGTCGGTGTTTTCACCGCCATTCTGGGTCGACTTTTTCGTCGTTAGGGCATCGGTCCAGTTACTGAGCACGATCCTCGGACCAATGCGAATTTTGGCGGGGCTTTTAATCGTCTGCTCAAATGGCTCTTTATAGGCGACTGTGAGCTTAGCTTTTTCCTCTACACTTAGTCGGTCCCACGCCTGTTCCGCCGATTTGTCAGCATTACGACTTAGTGCTGCAAGAGTGCTAATGCGGCTCGGGTCGGCACCATTCTGCTTCGCTTCCTCTGCTCCCTCACCGGCAGTGACTGCCAGCCAAAAAGAGGCTTTAAAGCGGTCCGGACCTTCAGTGCTAGATTTTGCCGCTGCTGCGTATAGATCGATCGCTTTTGAACTCTGACCAAGCTTTCGGTACGCTTCGGCTAAAGACCAAGCAATTTTCGTCGATTGCTTTACCTTTTGCCGGGACTTTGGCAGTGACTCGAAGTCGTCTATAGCTTCGACCAATTTGCCAGACTCAATTTTTGACTGAAGATTCGCGTTAAGCTTAGCATCGAATCTTTGTTCCAGGTCGCTCTTATAGGGTTCAGCGCCACTACCGGTAAACCGCTTAAAATAGCCCTCAGCAAATTGTCCCGTTGAACGCTGCCATGCCGTATTTGGATTCAGCATGTCGCTCAGAAGCAAACTGGCCGTCAGAAAGGCCGTCCGCGAGCTTTCTACCACGGGGTAAGACGATACTAGTGCAGCATGAACTGGCCCGGTAAGTGCCGGCAATGCTTTTGCATCCGAACCCTTAGCAGTCGCTGTGGCAGCGCCCCACCAGGCCTGGCGCAGAGCAATTTGAGCTGCCAGCTCCCCGTTCTGACGTGGTTTGATCGTCGCAAGCGGCACTAAAAGTTTATTCAGTGCACCAACGTTTTCCGACTCAAGATTGCGAATAGCTGCAATGTCCAGCTTCCGAAGTTTAGCGAAGTCAGCTAGAGGGCTCTCAGGGTGCTTTTGCACTAAAGCGGCAAAATATCCGTCAGCCAGCGTCAGATTACCTTGACCGAGCTGCGCTTCCGCGAAACGCCATAAATGAAGAGCATCGCGGTCGAATACACTATGGTCACGACGCAAAACCTGTTCGTAGGCGACGAGCGCTTTCGCTTCGTGACCCATATTAAATAGTTTTCCCGCATAGTCTGCCATGGCCTCGGCGGAGCTAAGGACCTGAGGTTGTGCCGTAGGTAGCTTGGGCCTTCGACTTAGACCTTCTTCGTAGGCAGCTGTCTTCAAGGCGTAAATATAAGGAGGAAAGTCGCGCCATGCTTTGCCCGTTCCATCTTGGGCTTGCCGCATACCAGCACTTAGCTGTTCAGGAGTCACGAAGAGCTGGGAGGGTGGCGCCACCAGTAATTTGCGGCCAGAGGGATTTGGAGTTGGCGCAGTGGTTGACACAAAAGGGTCGGTCGATCCCGGGGCTACGAGCTTAAATTTGCTAGGCTCATTTTGCTCAGGGCGAACCGCATTTGATTCGCTCCTGCTGCTATTAGTGCTCTCGGGGCTTGCGTTGCTACCACTTTCGGAGGCAATAGGCATCCCGGTGCTCGGGTCGCGTTCTTCGGTAAAATCAGCATCGTAAATATCTACCGCAACCCGAAATGGCTCTTTAAAAGTACTGACCAAGGCACGCACATCGCGGTCACGCAGGATGAATTTAACCTCGGTACCGTAGGGACCCAGTTCTTTTATAATCGTTCTCTTAATCAATCGTTCATCGTACTGATCTAAAGCAGGCAGTTCGTTTGGGGCGGTCTTGTGGAAGGTCAATACCAAAGCATGGGCGCTCTTATCATAGCGCTGAGTCACTTCACGCTCAGTGGTGAATGGCAGAACTAGTTGCGTATAGATTCCTGCAGCTAGGCCTTGAGTGGCGCTCATGACAGTCATCATGATGCCTACGGCAACCAGCGCAGCTCTGAAAATTTGAAGTGGCAGGGGCGATCGACGCATGGGCAGCATTTGCTCGGTGAAAGGGGGAAATTGGGGAGGGGTCCCCTATATCAAGCAATTTATGTGCCAGGTTTGCCCACCGCCGGAAATCCGCCTGGGACGGGATTGCCGCTCTCACGACTGCCAAATAACCGCCACTATTAGGCGTCAAACTAGTGACAGCAACCGCCTTTTCTTGTCAGTATTTTGGCGGCTGTGGTACGACTTTTGGTACGGTGATGACAATCCACAGATAGCTTCAGTTGCCCAGGCAAGGGTCGCGATTAAAAAGGCGGCAAGATTATGGATTCTAAGACTAACCCAGCGCCATCTATCCCTTGGCTAGTCGGCTCACGCCCGCCACGCATCGCCGTTGTGGGAGATGTCATTTTAGACGAATATCTTGACGGTCAAGTCAATCGCATCTCACCTGAAGCGCCAGTACCCGTACACCTAGTGACAAAAACCCTACACGGCGCCGGTGGCGCCGCCAATGCCGCGCGCAACATCAAACTTGCCGGTGGCGATGTCATGCTACTCAGCGTCATAGGTACTGACGAGGCCGGCCGCAATTTACGTAATCTCCTGCAGCGAGATCAGATTGACACCTCTTACCTGCAAGCCGTCAACGATCGACCAACGATCCGCAAAACGAGGATTACCTCCAGCAGCCACCAGCTAGTGCGTGTCGACTGGGAGCGCGTTCATCCGATCAGCCAAGACGTGCAGGATTGGATCATGAACGGCCTCAAATCTATTGAATTCGACGCCCTACTGATTAGCGACTATGGCAAAGGCACACTTCCGATCAGCCTGCTCAGCAATCTGCTAAATCTAGCCGTACAGCGTAAAGTACCGGCAGTAGTAGATCCAAAGGGCAGAGATTTCAGCAAGTACCTGCATGCTTCGCTAATCACGCCCAATCGCAAGGAAGCATGCGATGCTCTCGGCTTAGATCCGGCAGAAGATCACTCCGGTGAAGAGTTAGGGAGGCGCCTGCAGAGTACCTTCGGCCTGCAAAATGTACTGGTGACTATGGGCCCTAAGGGAATGGTTCTGGTTCCCCAAGCTGGCAGCAAAGACACCAAAAATCCCATCGAATTGCCTGCTGTAGCGCGTGAAGTCTACGACGTTTCGGGAGCCGGTGATACCGTAGTGGCTGTTATGACCTTATGCCTGGCAGCGCGTGCCCCGATGATTGATGCCATGCACATCGCCAACACAGCGGCGGCATTGGTGGTGGCTAAATGGGGGACCCAACCCATCCGTCTCGATGAATTAACCGAGGCACTACATCGGCATCCCGACGCCCCGATCACCAAACCAGTCTTCAGCACACAAAATAAAATCTCAACTCGAGAAGCTGTTCGGCATCAGATCAGTGATCCTAGCCTTCGCCATAAAAAAGTTGTTTTCACCAATGGTTGTTTCGACATCCTGCACGGTGGCCACGTGGCTTATCTCGAGAAGGCACGTTCGCTGGGCGATCTGCTCGTAGTCGGTGTGAATACCGACGAGTCGGTACGCGCTCTGAAAGGAGCCCCAAGGCCTTACGTTACAGCAAGCGACCGCATGCGCCTTCTCGCGGCCCTAGCCTGCGTCGACTTTGTGGTTCCATTTGGTGAAAGCACCCCGCTAGACCTCATTACAGCTTTGGCTCCCGATGTCCTAGTGAAAGGAGCTGACTACGATAAAGACGCTCCCGCCACGTCGGCAAAAGCCATAGTCGGAGCCGATGTCGTTCGCGCGCACGGCGGTACGGTTGAAGCAATTGAGCTTGTCCCCGGCCTATCGACCACAGCTTTGGTAGATCGCATCAGAGGGCATTAGTACCTGTAATCAAAGAAAAAATACTGAATCGTTAGTTTTTCCCTAAAGAATTTCGCCAAGATGTCGACGAGGTTCTTAGTTGGGGGAGGGCTAACGCCTATGACAAAGGCAAAAAATTTAGATCAGAGGGTAGACGAACGCGATGGCCGGTTCACCGCCGAGTTTTCGCTGAAGTTATTGCCACTAGATCAAACCGGCAAAGTTATCCCCGTCCGGCCCATGGACGTGTCGCTAAGGGGCCTGGGCTTTTTGGCGCGTGAGGCGATCAAAATCGGCAGTATCCACACTCTGCTGATTGGAGAACGGCGATTCCGCGTTGAACTCGCGTACTGCAGCTCTCATTTAGGTATCGAGGGCCTATTTCGCTGCGGGCTATTTTTGCGCGAAGCGGATGGCAATTTACAGTTAGCGTGCGAGGAAATTGGCCTTCTTCAGGACAATCATAGCTACCGTTCCGTGTACACAAAAAGACAAGTTTCCTGACGGGGCAGCAGCTAGATGCTTTTTCCTACCGTTGAATTCGCCATCTTCTTCGGACTAGTGTTCGCACTTAGCTGGGCATGTGCTGGCTGGCCACTAGTGCGGAAGTCGGTGCTTGTGGTGGCAAGTTTTATCTTTTACGGCTGGTGGGATTATCGTTTCGCCTTCCTGTTATTCAACTGCACCATGGCTAACTATATTTTCGGTCTGATTTTGGATCGCTACGACCACGACAAACAGCGCCGACTCATTGCAACGATAGCAGTGATTTTCAACTTAGGGATCCTGGCTTACTTCAAATACACGGGCTTTTTTCTCAGTTCACTCAACGACCTATTGAACACACTGGGACTGGATCAGGCTGTGAAAGTGGCAGAAGTCATCCTTCCTGTTGGCGTTTCTTTTTATACTTTTCAAGGCATCAGCTACGTTGTGGATATATATCAGCGTCGCATGCAGGCCGTAGAAAGTCCGCTCGACATGCTTTTATTTAAATCATTCTTCCCGCAATTGGTGGCAGGTCCGATTGTGCGAGCGAGTGATTTTCTACCGCAATTATCGAAAACACCAAGCCAACTTCGCGCCACGCGCGCTCTTCTACTCATTGCGTTTGGGCTGTTAAAAAAAGTGGTATTGGCAAACTATCTTGCCACAGATCTGGTAAATCCAGTATTTTCATCGCCAAAAACACATAGCACGATTGACTTGATTTTGGCTGCTTATGGCTATGCTGTTCAGATTTACTGCGACTTCAGTGCTTATACAGATATGGCCATAGGCGTAGCTTTACTTTTCGGCTACGAGTTTCCGACCAACTTCAACCAGCCCTATAGGGCTGCATCGTTGCAGGACTTTTGGCGGCGCTGGCATATGTCATTGTCGGCTTTTTTAAAAGACTATCTCTATATTCCTCTCGGAGGGTCTCGGGGCAGTAGCTCAAAAACCTATCGCAATCTGATGCTGACCATGATCCTCGGAGGACTATGGCACGGAGCAGCATGGACCTTTGTTATTTGGGGCACGCTACACGGCGCTGGCCTTTGTGTGGAAAGGGCATTGCAACACAGCAAAGCTAGCACCCGTCAGACTCGGCAGACCGTTTGGTTCAAACCGTTTCAAATTGTATTTACATTTCATTATGTGTGTTTAGCGTGGATCTTTTTCAATGCGGAGTCGCTTAGCTCAGCTCTGAGTTACTTAAGGTCACTAGGCAACACTGAGATACAGGCTAAGTACCTCACGCCATTTTCCGTATTTCTAATCGGTTGCGGCTTAATGACACAATTTGTGAAAAGCGATTTACTGGACAAAATTGAAGCCAGGGCAATGCAGATACCACTACCCTTGCAAGCCACTGCTATGGCTTTTGTAGTAGTCGTTGTCACCGCGCTAAGCCCTGGTTCGCTAGCGCCTTTCATTTATTTTCGATTCTAAAGAGCTGTTGGTGCATTGCACGCCTGAACCTAACTACGATTGATCTTCTTCAGTGGTTGTCGGAGTGCTGTTGCCCAAATAGTATAACCCTCACGGGTCAGATGAACTCCATCAAATGACACGGCTTTAGTCAATGTCCCGTCCGGAGCAAGAAATAACGACCCAGCATCGAGGTATTGCACTTCATGTTGAGCAGCCATATCAGCAACCATTGCATTTACCGCGCGAATTTTTCCACGCCGCGGGTTATGGGCTTCTTCACCACTAGGTAAAATACCCATCAGTAAAACGCGAGTTGCCGGCGAGGCACGGTGAATTTCATCAATGATCTGGGCCAGACCACCAGTAATTTGCTCGGGTGTTGAGATCGCAAGATTGTTAATTCCGGCCATTAACACAACTATTTTGGGTCTAGCCTTTGTAAACAATCCATTCTGAACCCGCCAAAGTATATGTTCGACCCTGTCTGATGCAATACCGGCATTTAGCACGCGATTAAACTTAATTTTTTGCGCCCAAATCTTGTGATTCAATTCCCAACCCTGAGTAATAGAATCACCAAGTAACATCACCTCAGGTGACTGACTGGCGGCTTTGGCCACAATGTCTTGATGTCGCTTTAGCCAGGCCGCATTACTAGCTCTAGACTTGGCCTCCACAGTTTCCCACAAAGTTGAATGAGCCCCCTCAGTAACCGTAGAGGAGCCTCCTACATAAGACTGAGCGTTGGCAGTGGCACCCCAGATCAAGCTTCCAAGCGTTAGCAGTAGCCGTAGCCGTAGCCGTAGTCCGCATGAGTTGTGACCTAAGATCTGACGCATAAATAGTACCCTCTAAATCTACTGACGAGCTTTACAGCTCCTTATGACCGCAGCACCTATCCCAGACACTTACCTTATTGCAATTTCAATGCCTCATTTATTAGCGTAAATTCAAGCACTTATCACAATACTGGTTAGCAAAACCAACACTACTGGCGAAGATATAGACAAAGTCGCCTTGACACCGTAAATCCAAGCATCAAGTTTGGCTTGAGAGTGAGCTCGCTGGAGAATGAAGGCCTAGTCATGACAGATATGCGCAGACGGACAAAACTTGTCATGGAGGATGATGAGGTGCCAACGACTAGGAGAGCCGGCGCCCGCTCAGCAGGCGCCCCAAACTATCTGGTGGTGACCAGCGATCCTAGCCTAGGATTTGCACTTGGACGCTTGGCTCAGGCGCAGCATCTTTCTGTGATGATCTATTGGTCTATCGGCAGCCTAATGGAAGCTCCACTTCTTCATGCTGATGCCTTAATCGTCGATCAAGACCTATGGCACGAGCTTCACATACACGCAAATGCTAGAATCAAGAATGCTCTCTCCGGAATCCCGGTGATCATCACTACCGATATTAATCATCCGACCATTGCAATCGCTGCCGATGATCAAGTACGGGCAGTGATGCCACAGCGCTGTGGTGCAGCCACCATACTGCAGGCCGCCGTTAAAGCAGCACGGCACGAGCCAGAGCTCTAGTTAGAGGCTGATCGTCACACCTCAAAGACAAATAAATTTTTGTCGAATCGGATCTGTGGCCCGTAATACCCCTTAGGATCAGGCTTACCAAATGCAACACCCATTACCACATGGGCGTTTCGACCAAGGCCAAGAATTTTTTTGATACGAGCCTCGTCATAGCCCTCCATAGGGCAACAAGCGTATCCTTGCGCAACCACCGCAAGCATGAAGTTTTGGGCAGCTAAAGCAGCTGATTTGGTCACCATCTCAAATAATGCAGCTCTAGATGTTGGTCCACGCGGCACCGGTCTAGTCAACCCAGCAGCAGAAATTGCCACCTTCTTAACTATGCCAGTTACTCCAACTGGATCTTGAAAATATACCGCTGGCATGGCCTTTTGATAATAATCGAGCGCCGACTGCTTCACGTCCGGTGACTTCTTTAATTCGGCGATCATGAGATCACGATTGCGCCGCCAAGTATCTACACGTGACACAATAAAAACTAGCTCGGCAGCGGTAGCTGCAGCCGGCTGAGAAAAACAAGCTTTAACAGCTGCCGCTTTTTTCTCAGGCGACCTTACCCAGTAAAACTCCCACATCTGCATATTAGATGAGTTAGGAGCCAATATTGCAGCATCCAACGCTTTGCGGACTACTGCCTCCGGCACCGGCTCAGAGGTGAATTTCCGCACGCTTCGTCTAGTAGTTACGACGTCAAAGAATTCCACGGCCAAGACCTCCAAGTCTTTCAGATACGAGCTTAAGAAGGCCACGACAGCCGTCTTCTAAGATATCAATCACGAGAGAAAAATCATCCAAAGATCCGTGATAGGGATCGGGAACTTCCTGGTAGTCTAGTTTTGTGTTGAATTGAGTAAAACGTTGCAACTTAACGAGATCCGTCTTGCTTGGCGCCAATTCACTCACATTCCTAAAATTAGACTCGTCCATGGTGAGAATAAAGTCAAACGCTGCAAAGTCCGCAACTTTGATCTGGCGTGCCCGATGAAGTAATTCATAACCGCGCTTAGCAGCTACCTGTCGCATACGCACATCTGCCAACTCACCGAGGTGCCAATCGCCAGTGCCGGCTGAATCCACCACGACGTGTTTAGCAAGATCGGCATCTGCGATAAATTTACGAAAAACACCCTCGGCGGCTGGAGAGCGACAGATGTTGCCTAGACAGACAAATAAAACGCTACAAGTGGCCCCTTGACCCATGGGCTCTGTATTCTTACTCATTCCACCTCCACTTTCCAATAGCCTTACCATGTGGGCGATGAGCCGACAATTGCTTGTACAAGCCAGCTCGCTTGAGGTTTAATTAACTCAGCAAAACTGCTGTTTTTTCAACTTTTGAGGACCAGTTATGACTTTACCTCGCTCAACCCCTCCTAGCTGGGACAATACTCAAGAGTACCCATCTGCTGCGTCCAGTCTACTGACAGCCGATCTAGACCATGCAAATAACCTGCGCCTCAAGGTGGCTGAGTTAGCAGAGCACTTAGCACCCTATGTTCCACGAGCAGAAACATTTACGGAGGAAGAACGCAGAACCGCAGTGGATAAAGCTCAGGAGGCGACTCTTCACTACGAACAGGCCGGTATACTCCTACAAAATGTACTTACTTTTCTCAGTTGCGAACTCAGCGTTGACGCGCGCCAGGCTGCAGCTAAAACTCTCTATGGCAAGACTCAGACTCTACAGGCTGACTTGGACAGAGCCTTTAATCCTATCGAACTACTGTTGAAACTGACTGACGAGCGATTTGTTGCTGCCTATCTCCAGCATCCGCAGATCAAGCCTCGCACTTTCCAAGTCCAAAAGAATCGTGAGCTAAGGGACCAAACCTTACCACTAGGCGAAGAGGACTTATTGATCGGACTTGGGGTCAATGGTCCTTTATCATGGGGCAATCTCTACGATAGTCTGGCGGGAAGTATTAGTTGTAAATTGGACCTACCGGAGGGAGCCCGTCAGGTAGGTCTCGCTGAAGCAGCAAGCCTGAGCCAAGATCCGCGCGAGTCTGTCCGCGAAACAGCCCACCGCGCTATAGGAAATGCATGGCGCAACCATGAAGAGTCTGCCTCTGCCATTCTTAATTCTCTCGCCGGCTGGCGGCTTGAAGAATACCAACGGCGGTCTTATAAACGCCCAGTACATTTTCTCGCAGCTCCACTGCACCAGAATCGAATCTCCCGCGCAACCCTCGATGCAATGATGACTGCGGTCCGAGAACACGTCGACCTAGGTCGACGCGTTCTGCGGCAGCAAGCACGAATCCTGGGCAAGCCTAAGTTAGCTCCCTGGGATCTCTTTGCTCCGTGTCCTGCATCGGCCAAGGGTAGCTGGCAACCACCTTCGTTTGCGGATGCGATTAAGTTGATTGCTGACGCATACTCCGAAATTCATCCGGATATGGGGGATTTCGTCCGGATGATGGATGCAAATCGCTGGATTGAAGCTACAGTCGGGCCCAACAAACGCCCCGGCGCTTACTGCACTCAATTTGTTAAATCTCGCACGCCGCGCGTCTACATGACCTACTCAGGCGGTATGCGCGAGCTTAAGACCTTAGCGCATGAGCTGGGACACGCCTTTCATAGCTGGGTCATGCGCGACATGCCTCTGCCTGCTACGCACTACCCAATGACCTTGGCAGAGACTGCAAGTATCTTCGGAGAGACCGTCGTAAACAATGTCCTTTTAAAGCATGCCCAGACAGACGCTGATCGCCTTCAGTTCACTTGGGCGCAAGCCCGTGAGGTGGAATCTTTCATATTGAACATTCCTGCCCGATATCAGTTTGAAAAGACATTTTATGAACGTCGGCAGGAAAGCACACTCACCCCCTCAGACCTAAGACATCTGATGACTGAGAGCTGGCAAGCCTGGTACGGAGATGCACTGAGTGAAATGGATTCCATGTTTTGGGCCACTAAACTTCACTTCTCTATATCAGAATTAAGCTTTTACAATTTTCCATACACTTTTGGTTACCTATTTTCACTTGGAGTCTATGCGCAGCGCGAGCGACTTGCAGAGCGCTTTTATCCAGCGTATGTCGCACTACTAAGAGACACCGGAACCATGACAGCCGAAGACGTCGCGAGCAAACATCTAGGAGCGGATCTGACCCAACCAGATTTCTGGCGACAAAGCTTGGCTATAGCCGGCGACAGCGTCGCTCAATTTGAGGCGGCTGCCAGACAATCTTAATCGTAAAAAATAGGTTATGGAGAGAAAAGAGCGTCAGAGCCCAACTAAGATTTTGACGCTATTGTGTACGTGTAGTTATCGGGATAAAATTTCGTTAGATTTAAACCTAATCCAGGAGATAATTACGATGCGCAAATCAATCGCCGCTCTATTTGCCGTTGGATCAATGGTGGCTCCAGTTGCCCTGAATGTGGCACTCGCTAGCGAAGCCAAATGGGCCTGCACCAAAGATGGCGCTGACCTTACAGTTTCAGGCGCTAAAGCCAAAGACAAAAAGAAAGACTGTGAGAAGCAAGGCGGCACATGGGAAAAGGCAAAAGCCAAAACTGACGGTGGCGATGCTGCTGCTAAACAGAGCTCGGGTGGCGGCGGTTCTTGGTAATCAGCCTTTGACTATGCTCCAGGGCAGTGAATGGCCTCAATAATGAGGCCCGCAACGAGTGTGATTCGACGCAGCGCGGTCCGTAGGGTTCCCCAGAGTTGTCTGCGTCGACACCAAAGCTTAATTCACCAAGCCCTGGCTTCTGATCCAGGTAAGTACCAAATATCCGGTCCCAAATCGAGAACACCACACCAAAATTGCGGCCGTGATGACTCACATCAGAACTATGATGTATCTGGTGAATGTGAGGGCTGACGACGCCGTATCTAAGACACCGCGGGTAACGCACCGGCACAGTGCAGTGATGCAAATTTGTGGTGAACATATAAATGAAAAATCCCGCGCCCAGTCCATAAACAGTAATGACCGGAGTTGCGTTAACAAATACAGCGTGAAAAAAGGACAACCCAATCGCCGCAGCAAATCCACGACACGCGTTTAAAAACAGAGGTTCGATTGGATGTTGCCGATAAGTAGTCAGAGGAGTTAGGTGCTGAGCCGAGTGGTGGACAGAGTGCACATTCCACAGAAATGGTACGCAGTGCATCGCACGGTGTGCCCAATATGAGCTAAAATCAATCGACAACATTGTCACGATGGTAGCCATTAATGCCTCAAAGTGGGGCGAAACGGTAAGTGTCCATTCCTCAGGCATCACCATAGGAAGCACTTGCCCCATATACTTAAGACAAGGGAAAAAAACTGCAGATTCGACCGCAGCTATTGGCACGCCCATGACGAACAAATAGCCGAGGCTATAGATTGCATCCAGACGGGTCGATTGACTAAGCCAAACCTCTCTCGAACCGAGAACTGATACCGCCTCTCGCCAAGTCTTATGCTCGAATCTCAGCAACCAGACAAAGGCAATGATTGAGGCAACGACTAGGTACGGCGCAAAAAAAATTGTGCGCGGATCCTGAAGTCTATTGAGCAATGTCGCTATCAGTGCAGTGGCTCACTCAAATTCTCGATTGGCACTTTTAATTATACTTCAGTGGGTATCCGTCAGCAAAGACACTGGCCGATTCGGGGACTGGCTGAGATTATCGATATGCCTAATACTTCGAATACCTAAACATATTGAATTCAAAATCGACACTTATCCCAACTATAGCCAAGTCAGAGCGAAGGGACTAAAATTTAAAGACACCGCCTATTTTCTGATCTTCGCTCCCAGCATCTCCGCAAATCTACATTTCTTGATTCACAAAAAATCTTAAAGCACCCCCGGATGGCCATCATGCGCATCAATCGCAGGCGTTTGCTTCAAAATGGCTTAGACCAAACACTACGACTTGGGCTTGTCGGCCGCGGACTCGCCGTCACAACCGCCCCGCTGCTGGCCGTAAACCATTGGCTTACACCTTCTGCCTTCGCTGCGGAAGCGACACTGAATCTCAAATATCTCAAGCCAGCAAACTTCAAAATTATTTATGCAATACTCGGCGCAAGCCTCGACCTTCGGCGAGAGGAGCTTACAGAAAAAGCCAAATTAGACACGCTTTTAGCCCTGGATAATCATTTAGAAAAAATGGCCGCCACCACACGCAAAGATCTAAAAATGTTTCTCGATCTGCTCGACTTCCCGATAGGCCGCATGTTTTTCGGATTAAGCTCAACTTGGGAAGAAGCCACTCCAGATGAAATGGAAAAATTCATCGAAGGCCTTGATCACAGCTCAATCAGCATAAAAAGATATGCATATCAAGGTTTGCTCACGCTGCTACAAGTCGCCTGGTATTCAAGTGAATCAGCCGCTCGCAGTGTGGGATATCCCGGACCACCCGATTCCATAAAGCCCTACATAGAATCAGTTCGGGAGACAAAACCATGAAACTACCCGACCCCTATAAGAGTGAAAAGGCCGTTAAATGGAAGATAATCGACGGAAATGACATTCGAGAGGACCGGCAACTAGCCGCCGACGTATTGATCATCGGCAGTGGGGCAGGCGGAGGACTCGCTGCAGAGATATTTAGCCGTGCAGGCCGTCGCGTGATCCTAATTGAAGAGGGGGGATTACGCACATCCAGTAGCTTTAATTTAAACGAGATCGATGCCTATAAGGAACTTTATCAAGAAGGCATGACTCGAGTCACAAAAGACGGATCGATTTCTATCCTACAAGGGCGCACGGTAGGTGGATCAACTACGGTAAACTGGACATCAAGCTTCCGCACTCCACACCAGACACTAGAATATTGGAATGCAAACTGGGGAACGAAAAGCCTCACGGTGGAGAGCCTGAAACCATGGTTTGAGATAATGGAAAGGCGCCTCTCCATCCAGGAATGGCCCTCAGCTAACGCCAATAACGACGTCATCAGAAGGGGATGCGAAGCCTTAGCACTTAGTTGGCATCACATTAAGCGAAATGTAAATGGCTGCTGGAATCTTGGGTATTGCGGTCTCGGTTGCCCGACCAATGCTAAGCAATCGATGCTTGTCACGACTATACCATCCGCATTAGAACACGGTGCTATTCTTATCCATCGTCTACATGCTCGCAGACTTATCGTGGAAAAAAATCGTGCGACTGGAGTTGAGGCTAATGTAACGAACGGATCTGGAGCTATAGTCCGAATAAAGGCTCCGATTGTCATTTTGTCTGCCGGCGCTATAGGGAGCCCAAGCCTCTTACTTCGATCGGAGCAAATCCCGAACCCATATCAAAGGACGGGAAAGCGCACCTTTCTCCATCCCTCGGTTTTCTCCTTTGGACAAATGCCTACGGAAGTCGCCGGGTATCATGGTGCGCCCCAATCCATATACTCAGATCACTTCTTGTGGGAAGGCGGCACAAGTGGCCCGATGGGGTACAAAATTGAAACGGTACCGATGCATCCCGCATTTGCATCAGGCGTAATCAGGGGGCGAAGCCAAAACTACCGCCAGAAAATGAAACACCTCGCCAGCACCAATGGCATCCTTTTGTTGCTGCGAGATGGCTTTCATGAGGATAGCCCAGGCGGCAGCATTGAACTTCGTGATGACGGGACTCCAACGGTGAATTATCCCATCACGCCCTACTTAATGGATGGCGCAAAACGCGCTTACCTTACGGCAGCAGAAATTATGTTTGCAGCAGGAGCCCAGGGCATCCATGTGGGCCACTTTGACTCCCCCGTTTATAAGTCATGGAATGAGGCCAAAAGGGGCATCAGCGAGCTGGAATATAAACCGCTAATGCTACGCATCGGCAGTGCCCATGTGATGGGGGGCTGCGCTATGGGGTCAGATCCTGAGAATTCTGTAGTGAACGAGAACGGTCAACACCATCAGATCGAAAATCTCTACGTCTGCGATGGGTCACTATTTCCCACAAGTTTAGGCGCCAATCCTCAGCTTTCAATTTATGGATTAGTAGCCAGAATCACTCACAAAATCATCGGCGGTGATGAGCTATACTTTGATCGCGAATATTTACCGGGCACGACACAAACCAAGGATGATATCAAATAATACTATTTCTTCTTTCTATATAAAATTGATCCGTCTATGAGACACTGCTCGAAATCCGTAGACAGACCTAAAAGACTTTCACCCGCCCCCAAGACTAGATAGCCACCGGGAGCCAAAACTTTTCCGATCCTGTTCAATATATCCATCTTTCCCTCTAAGTTTTGATAGATCAGGATGTTCCTACAAAGCACAAGATGGAATTGCTCGCGGATTCCAAACTCACCTCTTAAATTGATCTTTTTGAACTCAATGTGAGAAAGTAGCTCGGAAGATGCCGTCCACTTGTCCTGATCATCTTTTTTAAAGTATTTGATCAAGTATGGGGCAGGCATGCCTCTCTGAACTTCCAGCTGCGTATATGAACCGCTTTTTGCGCGGGCGAGGACCCGTTCAGAGATATCTGAAGCCAGTATCGAAAAACCGATATGTTGCTTATCCTTAAGATTAAACTCTTTAATCATCATAGTCAGAGACAGGGCTTCCTGACCAGTTGAGCTTGCTGCCGACCAGATCCTCAGCTTTTCTCCCGGCGATAGAAATGAGGACACTGATTTCAGAATCGTGTTTTCTATTGCCTTGAAAACTTTGGGATCTCTGAAAAATGACGTCTCATTATTTGTCGCGACATCGAGCAGCATCTGCTTAAACTGTCCGGAAATACCGGATTTAGCCTGCTCATAAAGCGTCTGAATACATGGGACCCCAACCAGCTTTGCAATCTCCTCTAGTCGGTTTTCTAATTGAAAATAGTTATGCTCCGCATAAACTATGCCCAGTTCTGACTCAATGTATTTTGCAAAAAATTTTAACATGTCATCATCCTCCACGATTTATTGTGTTTCCTGTGGCGAATTCTATTTTTTCGAACAGAATGTCCACCGTAAAGGGTTTCATCATGTATTCGCTTACCCCTGCGGTAAGCATACGCGCGATATCATCGGGATTATTTTTCGTCGTCATCATAATTACCGGAGTCCTAACATCCATTGCTTTAAACTGATCAAAGGTATCGGGCCCATTTAGTACAGGCATTTCCCAATCGAGCAAAATTAGATCAAAGTGCTTTTTGGCCTTCAGAAGATCAACTGCTTCGGCTCCGTTCATAACATCAGTGATATGAATGCCCTCGGCCTTAGCCAAAATAGATTTCAAAAAGGAATGAACGGACTTTGTATCGTCCACTACAAGCATCTCAAACACGATTACCTCCACTCATTAACGAGGATTTTTGCACCCGCATTCCCAAACCGATCTTCTCGTTCATCATTTTGATAATGCCCTCCGGATTCGCAATTTGATCGTAGGAACCGGCAGCATAGACGGCTCCCGGCATCCCAAAGACTACGCACGATTCTTCGCTTTGAATTACTACCGCGCCACCGCTCTGCTTGACCGATCCCGCTCCAATTTTACCGTCGGCACCCATCCCAGTTAAAACGAAAGCAAGACAACCTGACTTATAAATCTCAGCGGCTGAGGAAAAGAGTGGATCTACCGCTGGTCTCACAGAATTAAGCTTGGGACCTTGATCTAGTCTAATCTCAGCTCGCTGCGCAGTGCCCGCTAGCCGAAGATGATAGTCACCGGGTGCGACGTAGATACAGTTGTCCTGCAAAACGTCGCCGTGCCGCGCCTCCATCGCAGTCAGGCCACTAATCCGCCCAAGTCTTTCCGCAAAGGTCGTTGTAAAAATTGGTGGCATATGTTGTGCGATCACGATGGGACAGGATACAGGGCCATTCACTTCAGCGAAAATCCTCTCCAGGACGGTTGGGCCACCAGTCGACGACCCAATTACAACAATGCTTGGCTTAAAAATGTCCCAAATCAGTTTGGGGTACACGCCTTCCCGCTTGTCGTTCACCGGAGTGAGCACAGCCTTTTGATCCGGCAGAAATGGCAGTATCTTTGGCATTAAGAGACCCCGAATCTTCTCAGTCGGGCTCTCAGTTGAGGCGGGATCAGAACTGGCACCTGGCTTAGTAATGAAATCGCTGGCACCAAGCGTCAAAGCCTCAAGAGTGATTTCGCTACCGCGCTTAGAAACCGAGGAGAAGACGATGATTTTACATTTGAGATCCCGGCGCCTAATCTCCCGGATGGTGGCTATTCCATCAAGTTCTGGCATTTCCAGGTCGAGAATCACTAAATCCGGCTTTAGCTGAGCAATTCGCTCCAGAGCAATGTGCCCATTTGAGGCGGTGCCCACCACGTCCACCGAAGTCAGACCTTCGAGAGCGGAGCGGATTTGCGTCCGGTATACCACTGAATCATCAGCAATTAGCACCTTCAGCTTATCCATGTTGACCTCTATGTTACTTAAATCAGGGGGCGCAAAGCGCCCCTAGGATTCAAGTCAGCTCAAATCGCCTTCTGAGACCGCTTCACTAAGGAGGACAGCTTATCAGCCAGTTGAGACAGCTCTCGTGATGCACTTAAAGTCTGAGTAGAACTTGCAGTGCTTTCGTTCGCAGCCATAGACACTGTCTTAACTGTGCTCGCAATACTTTCCACTCCCTTCCTCGACTCGATAACAACCCGAGAAATCTCGTTCGTGGTGGCGGTCTGTTCTTCTATCGCTGCCGCCACTACGCCCGACAAACCGTTCAACCGCTCTACCGCTAGAGAGATGCCTGAAATCGCTTCGACCGCTGATTTTGTATCAGTTTGAATCGCGCCGATCTTATGGGTGATATCATCCGTCGCTTTCGCAGTCTGTTTTGCTAGTTCCTTAACCTCGTTAGCTACGACCGCAAACCCTTTGCCGGCCTCTCCGGCGCGAGCCGCCTCGATTGTAGCATTCAGAGCCAACAAGTTTGTCTGCTGAGCTATCGAACTAATCACCTTAATGACGTCACCAATCTCCTGACTGCTGGCTCCCAATTTGGTGATAATGGCATTGGACTCCTGAACTTTAGCTGTCGTTACTTTAGCCATTTGCGCAGACTCACTGGTCGAGCGTCCGATCTCTTTGATCGACGCGACCATTTCTTCCATACTTGTCGCTACAGTCTGTACACCCGCTGCTACTTCCTCAGAGGCCACAGCTGCTGACTGCGATTCCTGGCTGGTTCGGCCGGCAATTTTTGACATTTCCGTTGCCGTAGCAGTGAGCTCGGACGACGCACTAGAAAGTGTGGCAGCAGTTTCATTAATCGCGCCGATCATGTTCTGCTGCTCAGTAACGTCCGTAGCTATCTTAATGACCTTAACTACTCTACCCACTTCATCGGAGACAGGAGCATACACAGCCTGAAGCCACACTTCTTTACCGGCTTTGGTAACACGTTTGAAGATGCCACTCTTGGTTTTACCAGCCTTCAATTCAGGCCAAAATTGGCTATATTCAGTGCTATTTGCATATACTGATTCGCACAGATATCGGTGGTGCCGACCAACGAATTCCTCTTGCGCGTAGCCCATGACATCTTGGAAGTTCTTATTGAATGACAGCACGCTACCACTTGTGTCGAACTCAATATATGCGTAGGACGAGTCAATTGCTTTGATTACTCCCTTCATATTTTGGCGCTCAATCTCCGTCGCCGTAATATCATAGCGTACACCCAAGTACTTCTTTGGACGTCCGCGCTCATTCAAAATCGGCGCGATCACTGCGTCTACATAATATGGAGTACCATCTTTTGCTCTATTCTTGATAATGCCCCTGAACATGTTACCGCGACCGATAGTAGCCCACATCTCCTTGAAGACTTCTTTGGGCATATCTGGGTGGCGCGTTGTATTATGCGGCTTACCAATCAGCTCTTCTTTACTATATTTCGAGACTTCGATGAATTTTTCGTTAATACTGAGAATGTCGCCACGAAGGTTAGCCTCCGACACGATACTAGTCATGTTCATAATATCTGTGCGCGCTTGCAGCTCCGCTCTGGATTCCGTCACGTTAGTAGCAAACTTGATTACTTTGTAGGGCTTACCGTTTTGGTCCATAACTGGATTGTAAGAAGCAACTATATAGACGTCGCGACCACCTTTTCCGATGCGGCGGTACTCACCTGCATCGTATTCTCCACGCCGAAGCTTGGCCCAAAATTGCTTATATTCCTCGCTCTCGACATAAATCGGGTCACAAAACATACTATGATAGTGACCTCTGATATCTGTAATGTCATAACCTAAAGTCTTTAAGAAATTTTCGTTTGCATCGAGAACAACGCCATCCATGGTGAATTCAATGACGGCTTGCGACCGCTTGATTGCCGCAACATAAGCGGCAGAATCTTCCTGCTCCTTACTTGCTACAGCCTTGCTAATCTCGTAAACTTGATCTTCTGCAACTTTTGCGGCGCTCATAGTTCTCTCCTCTAAAAAATTAAATCGATGTTAAATTTATCCAGTTAATTAATTGATTCTTCCGCTCGCAGGATCAACAGACGGCGCAAACTCTTTCCCGATCGAGTCCAGATCTATGACGCTCATAAAAGAGCCGTTCATTTTATAGATACCCTTTATAAATCTTCTTATCTCGCCGGGAATAGTATCGGGTGGAGGCTCAAAAAAAGACCGCTCAATCTCCACAACATCACCAATGGAATCCACTACTAATGCGACTAAGTTGCCATCCAGCTTGCAGACCACTGACATCTTTTCCTTCTCAAGATTGGTGCTCTTCATGAAGAGCTCCCGAAGACCAAGTGCAGTGGCAATTTGGCCTCTAAGATTCACTAAACCGCGGACGAATCCAGGCGCCCGTGGAACCTCAAATACTTTGTGCTTTCCCGTCACTTCCTCGATCTTCAAGACATCGATACCAAAGAGGTCGCCATCAATGTAAAACGTTGTAATCTGCTCGACAGCCTTGCTGTTGGCCTGATGCATTTCCGCAGTATTCATGCAGCCCTCCTCCCCTTTTCAAATAGTTCCGAGACCGCATTTAATAAAATGGCTGGCTTTAGTTTCTCAAGATACAAGTCAAAGCCAGCTTTTATTCCATCTTCCATCGACTTCGTGTCTGCACGCGAACTTACTGCGAGCATCGGTAGTGCGGAATGCGTTGGATGCTTCCTCACTGCCTCAGCAAGCTGAAATCCATTAACTCGCGGCATCTCGATGTCCGAGACGATCAGATCGAAGGTGTATTTAGGATCATTGAGAAGGTCGATCGCCTCTTTCCCATCATTCGCGCACATCACCTTGTATCCAGCCTTTTCCAGCAGGGTCTTAACAGCCTTGCGGAAGAACGCAGTATCCTCGGCTAACAAAATATTGCGAAGATGGGGATGCTTAGGTGGTGCCACCGGCGCTACTGAACTAGCAGCAGATCTGACCGGCGCTGGGTTGGAATTTTTAACTGATTCTGGATAGCATTTTTCGATGATATCGAATGGATCGACCACAACGATAAGTTCAGTCGGAGTATTCAGACTACCAAAAATTCCGTTCTGCGTGCTCACCTTCGCGTCGAGATCAGCTGCAGTAGCCAAAGTATCGACTATTTCATCGACGATGAGCCCGAACATTGCTTCGGCCTTTTTGACGACGATGACTGACATAGTCTTAGATTCATCAATCACAGACTTGTAGCCGAGCTGCTCGTTAACCGACACTAAGGGCAGGATCACATCTCGGTACCGAACGACGGGAACCGATCCGGAGTACTCCACAGCACTGCGCTTGAACTCCTCAAGTCGGTGCACAAAGCCGAGTACGAATGCATGCTTCGTTGGGGACTGAAGTCTCACCAAAAGATAGTCTTGCATATCCGCTGACGTTTTAGGCTTATCTGCGTTAGTTTGAGCGTTTTCGTGATTTCTTGTCCCTGAGCTCCCTAGTCGAGCTACTTTCGCAATTCCAGGCACGTCTAAAATTAACGCCACCGAACCATCACCTAACACGGTCGCACCAGAATAAATCTGCAAAGATTTAATTAGTCTATTGAGTGGCTTCACCACGATGTCGACTGTGTCTTGAATTCTATCAATGATAAGTCCGAAAGATATTTGCTCTGCATTTAGCACAGCGATGTTCAAGGTGCCGTCGCGGTAATCTGAGGTCGATTCTGGATTCAAAATCTTATTCAAATCAACGAGTGGCAAAATGTTTCCCCGCAACCGGAAAACAGGGGCTCCGTGTAGAATTTCAATTTTATTAGCGACAGACGATTGCTCCACGCGAACAAGTTCATCAAGACGAACCTGGGGAATGGCGTATGTTCCTGTGCCACTATTTACGATTAGTGCAGGTATAATTGCCAGAGTGAGCGGGATCTTGAATTTCGTCGTTGTGCCGACTCCAGGAACACTCGATAACTCAACCGTTCCGCCAATGCGTTCGATATTAGTTCTCACAACATCCATACCGACGCCACGGCCGGAGACATTAGTAATCTGAGCTGCAGTAGAAAATCCGGGTTCAAAAATCAGATTAAAAACCTGCTTTTCGGTCATTTGCCCGGCATCCGCCTGCGCTACAAGACCTTTTTCAATTGCCTTTTTTAAGATGACGTCCCGATGTAGGCCTTTACCGTCATCCTGAATTTCAATGATAACCTGCCCACCCTCGTGGTAGGCCTTGATGCTAATATTTCCTGCTTCGGTCTTGCCATTTTTCCTGCGCAAATCAGGGGTTTCAATACCGTGATCACAAGAATTACGAACAATGTGCGTCAGAGGGTCTTTGATCGTCTCAAGCAGTGACTTATCCAGCTCAGTCTCAGATCCAGACAACGTGAGATTAATATTTTTCCGTAATTCTTGCGAAAGGTCGCGCACTACGCGGTTAAATTTTCCAAGAATGTTCCCGATGGGCTGCATCCGGGTTTTCATCATTTCGCCGTGAATTTCACTAGTCACGACATTCAGTCTTTTACTCATGCTGATGAATTCAAGATCCTCTGATTTATTTGAAAACTGCAGAACCTGATTCCTCACCAGGACCATCTCACCCATCAGAGTCATCAGATTATCAAGCAGCGCAACATGAACTCGAATTGACGATGCGCCCTCGGATTCTTTCTCTTTAACATTACCGGTGTTCTGGACCTCTTTTAGTAATGGTTGGGAAACGGTTTCATCGATATGTGTTTCAGGCTGAATCACTTGTATTTTCACCTCTTCGACTACCTCCGGGGCTTCTTTTTTTTCAATCTCAGCCACTTGCGTGAACAAAGGCAAATCCTCAGATGCCCAGGTCAACATCTTCTCGATGCCCGGAATCAACAGATCTAGAGTTGGATTCATCGCACCGCTGCGTGTAAGTGCGACATATTTTTCAACGAGTTCCAAGCTGCGAAACATTGCGTTAATCAATGCTTTGGATGGTGAGTGAGTGCCATTCCGAACTTTTTCTAGGCTGGATTCCATGTAGTGAGCCAGGTCACCCATTTTCTTATAAGAAAATAAGTAAGCTGAGCCTTTGAGCGAATGTATATCTCGGTAAATTTCGTCGACCGACGTCTTCTTGTAATTACCGGATTCAACAATCTGAAGATTATTTGATATACGCTCAATAATTTCGTCACACTCTGATAAAAACTCTTCAATTGCCTCTTTTGGAAGCTCTGATTTAGGCGGCCTCTGTTCCTCAACCTGCACTTTTATTGGGGGATTGGTCGATTTTATTGGGTCTGAGGCTGGCACATTTGCTGCTGCGGCAGAGACATTAAAATCGAAATCAACATCAACACCGTCAATCAGAGCTCTCGATGCATCGATTCCGCGCAAGAACAGATTGATGTGCGGCTTAGGGATCTCCGTCCCATCCTTGAAGCCCATCAAGATTTCTTCGAGCTTATGAGTGTGGGACTGGAGCTTTAAAAGCTCCATCATGCCGGCTGCGCCCTTTAGATTGTGGAAGCAGCGGAAAAGGGAGTCAAACGCAGTGCGGAAATCTCCCCCGTTATCCATAGAAAGGAGGTTTTTCTCTGCATTCTCGAGCAGCTCGAGCGACTCCGCTTTGAACTCCTCCATTTCCTCGGCTGAATAAGTCATGCACCCCTCCTCCATGGGCCTTGCTATCGGCCGATTGTCGGAATTCTTGAGAGAATTAGGGGGCAGTATCGAGCAGGCGAAATTTTATTCAATGAAAATAAGATCTTACGATCGCGCTTTTGAGGTTGAACGAATGCTGATTAAAGGAAGCTTAGGTCTCCCAGATGCATCCATGACTTATTTCGATTTGTGCTAAGTGTGCCTCTTATTACCAGGTAACAGAACTTTATTTGGATTCTTTACTAAATGCCGATTAACTGATGTCGCACAAAACCTACGCAAGTGTTGTCGGATCTTTAGCAAAAATCTTTAGCTGGAAAAGCAAAGAAAAAAATATGCGCTCTTTCGGCGGATATTTCGGACTGTTGGTAGATTCACTGAAACTTCGACGAGAGAACGTCACTAGGTCACTTCACTCGCCTATTAAAAGGTCCAACATTTAATTAATTCTCCAATGTGGCGATACCTAAGTACCTACGAGGTTTATGACATGAGAACATTCGCTCTACTGATAGTGACTGTGTCCACCCCACTTGCTCTGGCTAACACTAACCTGAGTGTCGAAGCTTATACCGCTTCTGTGCTTGGCGCGCAGCCCATGCTCGACGCACAGAGAGATCAGATCAAAGCAGCCGAACTTGACGAACGAAATGTCGACGTCATGACGTCGACCCAACTGAATACCACGGTCAGCAGCATCAATGACCGAAGACCGCCTTTATCACTTGCGCCCGGATACTCCTCCCTAACCGGTACTTCAATCAAGACCGACGTATCGAGGCAATTTAATACCGGAACGACAGCCAAAGTAGCGGTCGATTTACAAAGCATTACATTTAACGGATTCCGACTTTCTCCCCAAGAAGCTGGGCGCAAGCAAGAGATCAACACTTTGCTGCCAAGCATCGAAATCAGTCAGCCACTCTGGAAAGGTGCCGGTGGACGCTCTATTAAGCAACAGCGCGATGTCCTGTCTCTACAAACTTTGGCTCAGGGCGAAACATTTAAAGTCCGGACCAAGGAGATCGTACTAGACGCTGAGTTAACATATTTCCGACTTGCGTTTGCTCGGGATCGCGTCGAAATCGCAAAAACTACTCTTGCTACCGCCGAAAAAATACTCGATTTCGTCAAGTCTAAACAAAGCCAAAATCTCTACGAGAAAGGTGACTTTCTCCAGGCAAAAGCGCTAGTAGAAGCTCGACGTTTGGAACTTCAGGAAGCTCGATCCGAACAGCGTTCTGCGTCCCTCACATTTAACAGTGCGCGCTCAGTACTATCTGACGTTGTCAGCGAGGACCTAGCTTCTTTACGCAACTCTGTGATCGCTGAGGAAACTCCAGCTATCGATACCAACAAACAACCAGAGCTGCATGTTTTGCGCAATCAAGTTGAATTATCCCAAGTGGCGATCTCATCTTCGGAAGAGAGTACCCTACCTCAGATAAATGCCTTCGCAAATTTTGGTCTGCAGTCGAGGTATGACAACCTGTCACAAACCATGCGCAGCGTGGTGGATCCGTACCATCCCGTCCTGACTGTAGGCCTGACTCTACAGATGACTTTAGATCGGGAACTAATTAAGAGCCAAACTGATGCTGCTCGCCTTAGACGCAGTGCGGCGCAGAGCCAATACGATGACTTAGATCGACGACTGAAGCGCGCAGCTCAGGATCTAGCGGTGCACCGTTCAGAGGCCGTCAACATCTATAAAATGTCAAAGTCGCTAGAGGAAGTACAGGCGGAAAAGCTGAAAAATGAGCAAAATCAGTATCGCAATGGGCGCTCCACTACATACCAACTGCTGATGTTCTCGCAGGATTTAGCGCAGGCTGAATTAGGACGGGTAAAGGCAGCCTACTCTGTACACATGATTGACGCCCAACTACGTCAGTTTCGCGGGGAAACGAAATGAATATTGCGGAAATTTCCATTAAACGCCCAATCTTTGTCGCTTGCCTAATCATTGTGATGGTGGTCGTTGGTTACATCTCGATGACCAAGCTCAGCGTTGAGCTCTTTCCTGATGTAGCACCTCCGGTAGTAAGCGTGATCACAGCTTATTCCGGCACCGGCCCTAGAGAAATTGAGACGCTGGTGACTAAGCCAGTCGAGGACTCCGTTAGCACTATCGCAGGAGTAAAGCGCGTAACCTCACAAAGTATCGAAGGTGTGAGCCAGGTTGTTGTTGAATTTTTCATGGACCAAGATGTTAAGCAATCGGAGCAGCGGGTCCGTGACAAAGTCAGTCAGGCCAAAGTTAAGTTCCCTGAGGGGGCAAAAGAGCCAATTATTCAGGCCTTTGATTTTTCCGAGCAGCCGATACTCACTATCGGCGTCCAGAGCACCATCGGAGCTGCGGCTCTCTTCGACCTCGCAGATCAGACCATCAAACCGCGGTTACAGCAGATCCGAGACGTTGGTAATGTGACGATCTTAGGTGGTCGCAAACGTGAAATTCAAGTGCTCCTTGATCGCGAGAAGTTAAAAGAGAGAGGCTTCTCTGCACGCTATGTGGCCGGTCGCCTTGCTGATACAGGCGCCAATATTCCCGCGGGAAAAGTCAACGAAGGCACAGAAGAAAGTGTCTTTCGTAGTCGGGGTGAGTTCGCATCGGTAAAGGAGATTCAAGCTACTGTGCTGAGTCTCTTTGGCAACGACAATCCAACTCGCATTCGTGATGTAGGTAAGGTTGTTGATACACTCGAAGAAGAGAAAAATCGTGTCTACGTGGACGGCAAAAGTGCGATCTTAGTGCAAGTTTTTAAACAATCTAAGACCAACACAGTTGCCCTGGCCAAGAGAGTACGTGCCGACCTTCCGAAACTGGAAGAATCCCTCAGGGCGACTGATCCCTCACTTAACCTTACCCTGATAAGGGACGGTAGTCGTGAGATCAGTCTCAATATCGAGGATGTCAAGGAGAGCATATTTTTCGGCATCATGCTTACTATTCTTGTTGTATTTCTGTTTCTGGGAAACATGCGATCCACCATTATCACCGGACTGGCCCTACCCAATTCTTTGCTTGGCTCATTTATCCTCATGCAGGTGTTTGGTCTCAGCATAAATATCGTTACACTTTTGGGACTCAGCTTAGTCGTTGGCTTGCTAATCGATGACGCCATCGTAGTACGAGAAAACATCTTTCGCTATATCGAAGGCGGAATGAAGCCACGTGAGGCCGCCAAAAAAGGTACGGCAGAGGTTACTCTCGCAGTTGTTGCAACCACTCTTGTTGTAATATCAGTATTCGGCCCGATTGCTTTGACTAAGGGCCTAGTCGGAAAAATCCTCGCAAATTTCGGATTAACTATCTGCTTCGCGATGATTATTAGCTTATTTGATGCACTCACCATCGCGCCCATGCTTTCGGCATACTTCGCAGGAAACATGCACGGTGGCAGCACAGCATCGAAAAAGATCTTTCAGTATACGCTAGGTGTCCCCCTCAAGGCCTTCGATAAACTCCAGACGAAGCTGGAGCTGATTTATGAAAAAACCATCCATGTGGTCCTTAGGTTCCCCATATCAACGGTCTTGCTTACGTTGGGACTTTGCTTCGTCTGCTTTAGCACTGTCGGATCAATTTCCAAGACATTTTTGCCAGCGCAAGATGCGGGCGAATTCACCGTCGATTTAGAACTACCGCAGGGAACAAATCTCGTTCGTTCTAACCAAGTAGCAAAAGAAGTTGAATCGGTGATCCGTGGATTTCCCGAGGTGAACACCGTGTCCCTCACGGTAGGCGGCCGTAATGGCGAGCCCAACAAATCAGAATTTTATGTCCGGCTTAAATCAGCGAAGGAACGCTCGCGTGGCCTCAGCGTGATAAAAGAGGATCTCCGCGGCAAACTGGTGCCGTTTGCCTTTGCTAAGCCAAAAGTTCAGGACTTTGACTTCTCAGGGGGCGGCCAAGGTAGGCCCATCACACTCAATCTGCTATCCGACGACACTGAGACGCTTAAAGCGTATGCCGCCAAGTTACTTGTCAATTTAAAGCAAGACAGGCGCTTGAAAGACTTGGACTCCACCGACAGGGAGGGCAAACGCGAGTTTAGCTTTGAGCTCAAACCAGACCGGGCACAGATATACGGCATGAACACGGCTTTACTTGGCCAAGAATTGAGAGCTCAGGTGCAGGGCATTCCCGCGACGGTCTACCGCGAAAGCGGTAAAGAATATGACGTGCGCGTGATGATGGAAGAAGCGGATCGCAATGTAAAAGCCGACTTCAATAAGATTAATTTAATGAACCTGAACAACAAACTGATTCGCCTTGCTGATGTAGCGGCAGTCAAGGAAACACGAGCGCAGGCGTCAATCGACCGGCAAAATCGCAGCAGATACATCCAAATATCCGCCGACCTTGCTCCAGACGCTGGAATTGGTGATGTCGTTACAGACTTAGAAAAGAAACTGCAGCATGGTGAGTTCAAACTCCCGCCGGGAGCCAATTATGCCTTCATCGGTGAAAGTGAAAATTTCGCTGAATTAGCAGAATCCATGGTCTTTGTACTGATCCTCGCGATCACCTTCATTTATCTGGTGTTATCTAGCCTATACGAATCATTTATTACACCACTCACGATCATCTTCACTCTTCCCCTGGCTTTATGCGGCGCTTTTATTGCGCTACTGATCAGTCATCAGTCCATCAACCTTTTCAGTGGCCTCGGGATGCTCATGTTACTTGGCGTGTCCTGCAAAAACTCGATTTTGCTCGTCGACTTTACCAATCAAAAGCGCGCAGAGGGCATGCCTCTAAGGGAGGCTATCCAATTAGCAGGCAAGACAAGGCTGAGACCTATTTTAATGACCTCTCTGGCATTGATTGCAGGCACTATTCCCATCGCTATCGGCTTGAACGAAGCTAGCAGTCAGCGAGTTAGTATGGGCATCGCAATCATTGGCGGTGTCATAAGTTCTACTGTTTTAAGTTTGATTGTGGTGCCAGCTATCTTGCCATTCTTCTACTGGTTGTCTGGATTAGCAGCCAAATTGATGGAATTGATTGGTGGCGAATCGCATAATACTGAGCAAGTGGAAGAGTTAAGACCAGAGGAGTAACACCTTAAACTTGCACTCAGCAACAGGACTGCTTTAATAAGCACTGATCATTTCGATTTGTGGAGTTAGTCGAAGATGAGTGGCCGATCATTAGCACCAGAGAAACGAAGGTTGTCATTCTTAGATCGCTATTTGACCTTTTGGATCTTCTTGGCGATGGGTGGAGGTATTGGCATTGGCTTTCTCCTCCCCGGGCTAGTTCCTCGCCTCGAGTCGATGAGCTTCGGCACCACGTCGATTCCAATAGCAATCGGCTTGATTCTTATGATGTACCCACCATTAGCGAAGGTGAAGTACGAACAACTAGGTCAAGTATTCCGAAACAAAAAGGTCCTAGGCTTATCGCTAATCCAGAATTGGATCTTAGGTCCTTTGCTGATGTTTGGTCTGGCCGTTTTATTTCTCTCCGACAAGCCTGAATACATGACTGGCTTGATTCTCATCGGACTTGCCCGCTGCATAGCCATGGTGATTGTCTGGAATGATTTGGCAGAGGGGAGCACGGAATATTGCGCGGGACTTGTAGCCCTGAACTCGATCTTCCAGATTTTTTTATTTCCTGTTTACGCGTACGTATTCCTAACGCTGCTACCACGTGCTCTTGGTATCCAGGCCATCGAAGTTAATCTAACGATGAACCAAGTAGCTGAATCTGTAGCCATTTACCTCGGAATCCCATTTTGCGCGGGGCTACTTTCGCGCCTGATACTAAGAAAATTAAAAGGTGAAGAGTGGTATGATACGAAATTTATTCCGCGCATAAGCCCGATTACTTTGATAGCGCTGCTATTTACGATCGTACTGATGTTCTCACTTAAAGGTGAAAAGATAATTTCAGTACCTATGGATGTTTTGCGAGTAGCGTTACCTCTACTGATTTATTTCTTAATTATGTTCTTTCTGTCCTTCTTCCTTAGCCGCAAGGCAGGTGCACCTTATGACCAGTCAGCGACATTGTCATTTACTGCAGCATCGAACAACTTCGAATTGGCGATCGCTGTTTCTATAGCAACGTTCGGAATGAATCATGGTGCGGCATTTGCTGCTGTAATTGGCCCATTAGTCGAAGTTCCAGTGTTAATAGGCCTCGTGACTGTTTCGCTCTGGATGCGCAAACGAGTGTTCGCCGCATAGATCCTCATTATTTGCCGAAAGACAGCTTTATTATGAACGTCTTATTTTTATGCACAGGCAACTCATGCCGCTCGATACTTGGCGAAGCTATCTTCAATCATCTAGCGCCCAAAGGCTGGAAAGCGATGAGTGCTGGCAGCAAGCCCACGGGCGCGATTCATCCACGATCTCTAGCATTGCTCGCCGGCGAGGGGATATCTACAGCTGGCTACTATAGTAAGTCATGGGAAAGCCTTCCAGCAATACCAGATATCGTCATCACGGTTTGTGCCAGCGCAGCTGGAGAAGCCTGTCCCACCTACCTTGGCCCGGTTCTTCGCTGTCATTGGGGCGTCGAGGATCCAGCCCATGCGACTGGCACCGATGCTGAGATTGATGCGGCTTTCATGAAAGCATACCGCATCCTGCGCTCTCGCATAGAGGCGTTCTTTGCGTTGTCAATTGATTCACTCAAAAATGACAAAATAGCTTTAAAAGGCGCACTAGACAAAATTGGATATATTGGTGTCTCTTAGCGAGGTAAAGCTATATTCTGAGGACAGGAGGTCTGCCTGTCATGACCGATTCAGCACTCCAAAGCTCAATGCTTAACATTTCAAAACTACCAGAAACTTTTGGCACCAAGTATTTATTCTTTACGGGTAAAGGCGGCGTTGGCAAAACATCAATTGCCTCTGCCACCGCAGTAGCACTCGCTGATCTTGGGAAAAGAGTCCTCCTCGTCAGCACTGATCCGGCATCTAATTTAGACGAAACTTTTAATATTAAATTGAGCAATCATCCGACGTCCGTACCAAATGTACCGAGACTGATGGCTGTAAATATCAATCCGGATATTGCAGCAGAAGAATATAGGCAGCGCGTGCTCGCGCCACTCGCCGGTAAAGCAACAAAAGAGGAACTTAGCGGTTTAAGAGAGCAGCTATCTGGTGCCTGTACCATCGAGATTGCAGCGTTTGACGAATTCACAGCACTAATCTCAGACTCAGAAGTGGCACATCAATTTGACACGATTATTTTTGATACAGCACCCACTGGCCACACTCTGCGCCTTCTAAGTTTACCAAAGGCGTGGACAGAATTTTTTGATCTGAATGAAAGGGGAGCAAGCTGCCTCGGCCCCCATTCAGCACTAAAAAGCCAGGAGTCTCGTTTTGCCACAGCGTTCAATGCGCTAAAGGACCCCACAAAGACTACTGTGGTTTTGGTCGCTCGCCCCGAGAAAAGCGCGCTTAGCGAAGCCGCGAGGGCAAGCGCAGAACTGCGAGAACTTGAACTTAAAAATCAGATCCTGGTGATCAATGGCGTGTTTTTCGCCTCACAGAAAGAGGATGCACTAGCCAAATCTTTGGAAGCCAGGGCGGCTTCAGAGATGCGAAATATCCCCAAAGGCATTGAGCAGCTACCTAGATTCATCGTGCCGCTCGTGCCGTTTAACACAGTAGGACTACCTGCGTTACGCGCCCTGCTGGCGGAAAACCCGACGTTGTCCGCGCACTTGGCTGAACTGGATACAGCGCCCCATTTACCTGTCAAACCAAATCTTTCGTTAGTAAATCTGGCGCATGAATTGGCCCAAATGGAGCATGGACTCGTCCTCGTCATGGGCAAAGGAGGAGTCGGCAAAACGACAGTTGCTGCAGCACTTGCTGTCGTTATTGCCAAGCTTGGCAAGCAGGTTCATTTAACGACTACTGACCCGGCTGCTCATCTAGCGCAAACAATAGTAGGTTCACTGGCTAATCTGACAGTGAGTAAGCTTGATCCAAAAGAAGAAACCAAGGCTTACACAGAAAAAATTCTGCTCGCCAAAGCCAAGAATCTTGATGCTGACGGCCTATCCTTACTTCGCGAAGATCTGGCGTCCCCTTGCACAGAGGAGGTTGCCGTATTTCATGCTTTTTCCAAAGTCGTCTTTGAAGGTAGGCGCGGCATCGTCATTCTCGACACAGCGCCGACTGGGCACACACTTCTACTTCTGGACGCTGCTGGGTCTTATCACCGCGAGATGCTAAAAAAGTTCGAGGACTCTGCCCCTGGCAAGCTCACGACCCCGCTCATGATGCTGCAGGATCCGAATCAATCAAAGGTGCTCCTTGTCACCCTGGCAGAAACCACCCCTGTCAGCGAAGCAGCGGCATTGCAGGAAGATCTGCGCAGGGCATCAATTGAGCCGTACGGCTGGGTGGTCAATCGCAGCTTAGCCGCCACGCGAACAACAGACCCTGTGCTTCGGCAGCGCGCAGCTAATGAGCAGATTCAGCTGCATAGAATTAGCGACGGTTTGGCGAAGCGCCTGGCGATTTTGCCGCTAATGCCTGATGATCCCGTGGGAGTAGCGCATCTGCTGCAACTCTTGAATCATCCTTAGGGCTCACTCCAGGGCTTGATAAATGCGTAAAGCCATGGTGGAGTGAAATCTTACAGAATTTCAGCCACGGCGGGCCATGATTTGAAGCATTTTTGGGATCTACCACGTCGCACATGGGGCGTCGGGCTAACCATGGCCTCGGCAGCAGCATTAACCTTAGCCGGTTACGAACTGGTCAGAAGCCCGAGCAATTCGATGTTCGCCAGCGTATATGGCAAGGGGCAACTGCCCCTGGTGACTGCACTGATCCCATTGATGGTGGTAGCGGTCGCCTTTTTTTATGCACGCACCCTTACCGCTCTTGGCCCAAGGCGAACTCTTCTAGCTTCGACACTAGGTACTGGTGTCCTGTTAGTGATCTCGTCACTGGCGGTCAGATATAAAGTAAATAGCGTCCTCTGGTTTCTTTATCTTTTCAAAGAAGCTTACATTGTGCTGCTGATTGAGCAGTACTGGTCATTCATCAATAGCTCTATTAGCCAGCAGGAGTCTCGGCGCATCAACGGTATCGTCTGCGGCGTTGCGTCACTTGGTTCCATCCTTGCTGGAGTCATTGGTAGCCGATTAGCCGAAAGTGCCGGGACTACCAACCTAATTTTAGTCGCCGGATTAGTCACGATTCCCGCTGCTCTTATCGCCGATAGGGCATTTGCTCTATTTGGCGAACCGCAAGACAAAGATAAGGAGAAGAGCAACAGTGAGGGCAATGCACTGTTAGCTAAAGATGTGGGAGTCACCGCATTCCGAAAAGAACGAGTGCTTGTCATTATCATGGCTTTGGTAGTGATCGGCCAATTGGTGGGAACTCTCCTTGGGCTTGGATTTCAAGGGTCTTTATATGACGCGATGCCGGACGCCGCGAAACAGTCGGCTTATTCCTATGTATTTTATGCTTGGGTTAACAGCTTGGCTGCCGTCTTCCAATTTTTTGTCGCTCCCATAGCGCTCGCTTTCCTGGGACCAAGACGCGTACTGATAGCAGTCCCGTGTATCCACATTTTAGCTACAGGTCTCTGCCTTTGGCATCCAGAGCTGAACAGTTGGGCCGTCGCGTTTGCAGCGTTCAAATGCATTGACTACTCGATCTTTCGTGCGGCAAAGGAAGCTCTCTATGTTCCGTTATCATTCGCTGCGCGTTACAGAGCCAAGGAGCTCATTGACGTAGTCGGCTACCGTTTCAGCAAGGGACTGACTTCCGGATTGATCACCCTAGTACAGATGACGGGTGTGATTATTGCCGAAGGTGCCTTTGCCATCGGAGCATTTGGCTTTATTGGCTTTTGGCTCTGGCTTAGTTTTTTATTACCAAAATCTGAAGGTGCTGCAGCTTGATGTTATAAGAGGAGCAAGGCAGTTGATTGGTGCGTCTAGATCTTTCGCACCTTAGGATTAAGAACCTGTCTAAATGTTAAGTTAATCCTCAGATCAACCTGCCGTTTAGTTTTCGCGAGCGCGTGGCGGTAATGATGCTGAAAACTGCCAGCCATGATCAGGAGGCTACAGTCCTCTAAATCCTGGGCGAAACGCTCACGCCCATCACATGACTTGACAAGAAATCGGCGCGTCGCACCAAAGCTTAGCGAAGCAATCAAAGGGCTGAGTCCAAGCTCGGCTTCATCATCAGCATGGTATCCCATGTGATGGGATCCATCAGCATAGCGGTTGACTAGAACAGCATTGAAATCTGCCCCTAAAGCATCCGACAAGGACAGACGCAATGCACTTAGAGTCGGCGTCCAGACCTGCGGGTCATTGACGATACCCGAGTAGACGTAAGATGCACCCTTGTCACCATAGTATGCAGTCTGGCGCGGCAACAGATTAGTTTTGCCAAAGATCTTTATAGTGTCCTGGCGCCAGGCAATCTCGTCATCTAATTCACGAATCATTGATTTTACGTAGAAATTTGGCAAATAGATGAAGTGGGCATCTTCGCGCAGCAGTGATATCCCAAGCACTTCCTTTCGATTTATCAGCATAACTGGACCTCTACGTAACGACTAACGGCAAAATGATGCCTCACATACATACTGCTTCAAGAACTTTGTTCTAGCTTGACAGATTACAAGTATCCATAAAAATTGGTTTATTATCAAATTTGATGAAATATTCTGCCCTCAGAGATACTAGCGAGTCGACTTTCTACCGAGGATGATATGCGTCCAATTTTGATGTTTAGTCTACTTTGGCTGTTATTCGGTCAGCAAGTTCATGCGGCGCCGTCTTTAGTCGAACTGGCGCCGATAACGGCCGCGACCGAGCATCTAATCCTTATCTTTCCAGGCGGAAAGGTCACGCCCGAGCAGTATAGGGCACTTGCAGCAACAATTGATGCAAGGTCGCAAGGACGTATCGCAATCTTTGCCGCGAGATTTAGCGGCAATTTACCAAATCCACTGCAGACAGATGATAGAATCAGGGCGACGATTCAGTTGATGACAGCGGCTGGATTGTCCAATCCAAAGTCGCGACTATATTTGGTGGGCCACTCAGACGGTGGGATTATGGGTCATGCTCCGGCAGCAAAACATAGGCTTGGCGGACTGATATTATTAGGTAGCTATATTCCTCACGCCGTTATTTTTGGCGGATCTCTTGCTGAATACCCTCTACCAACCCTGATGATGATAGGCGACCGCGATGGCCACACGGGCGTCAATTTTCTTGCAAGAGAGCTATTGCGTCTGCCGGTCAGCACTGTCGCTTGGACGAAGCCAGTGCTTCTGGTTAATGGTGCCAATCACATGCAGATGGCTGATGGTTCATCAGTGGCAGAGGATTTAGTTGCTACTACTGAGTTACCTGCTGTGCATCTGCAGGTTGCTAGAAACATCATCGACTTCATCGATGCTCAAGTTGACGCGCAGGATGGGCGCGCCACCAGTGCTCGTGTGAGGCTGATCGAGCGGCAAGAGGTGACGAAAGTGGCACTGCTACCTTTTGTAGAAACCTGGGCCCGTCACGATACCCTGTGTACAGAAAACATTGATAATTCGGCGGAGAGTCTTGGTGGTTTGCATCCGCTATTATTCAAAGGTCAGACGGAATTTCTAGCGTTCCTCGCGGCTAAGCCCGAGCTGCAATACGCCAATGGTATAGGAGCGCTTGATACAGTGCCAACCTATGTGGAGCAAACTCCAGATCCGTTTGACATCTCCCTCAACCGCTATGTCGCACCACCGGCAATTGCCTGCAAATATCGCCACTCACCAGAACGCACCGTTGAATCCGGCGATAAAGGCCAGGAAGACAGCAGCTGTGCTGCCCTAAACATGAAGGCAGTGTCTGAGGCACTGGATTCATTGAAAACATCTGAATTAGGTGGCGACTATCAGAGATTAAAAAAGGAATTTAGGAACTGGTCGTGGACAGAGGTGTCCACCGATGGTGACACGACTAATCAGAGCATTGGCCCGATCACGCTAGTAGCTCGTGAGACGAAAAACTTGGCGCATTGGCTGATGTCTCCAGTTAAGCTAGAGAGGATCGGTACAAAGGAGTGGCGAGTAGAGGTCAGTCACTGGACATCATCTGACGGGGTGACTCACTGTAAATTGATTGCACCGTTAAAAATTGTCGAGTGGGCTACCACGTTGTTACCCAAGGAACAGGATCTCAGTCGTCGCGCAGCGGCGACGAATTGACAATTGCACGGTGAATTTCACCTTTAGGTGGTCTTTAGCATGAAGAAAACATGGCTGCTCCGCCTGATTAACTTTTGGCCACCGTACCTTGGCTCCGGCGTCAAAGTGATCCACATCAGTCCGGATGTCCGGTCCATTGAAGTCAGGATGGATCTGAAGTTCTGGAACCGTAATTATGTCGGCGTTCACTTTGGTGGGTCTCTTTACGCGATGACGGACCCGTTCTTCATGCTGATGATGATGGAGAACCTAGGGTCTGAATATATCGTCTGGGACAAGGCGGCGGCCATCCGCTTCCGGAAACCAGGCAAGGGTCGCGTTTACGCCAAGTTTAGCTTAGCGCAAGAGGACATCGACTCCGTCAAAGCTGCAGCTGACAATGGGCCCAAGGCAGAACCCATATTCACCGTCTGCGTGCTGGACGGAGCTGGCGACGTGGTCGCTGAGGTCGAAAAGACGCTCTATGTTCGTCGCAAGGATCGTAAGAAGTAGGAATAAAAAAACGAACCCCAACTTTTTTTTTAAAAAATCGGGGTTCGACTACTTGCTTTTTTGGCGGAGGCGGCGGGAGTCGAACCCGCGTCCGAATACGAGACGTAAAGAGCGACTACATGCTTATTCCGTTAATTGTCCTCTTACGAAGTGAGCCAACGGACAGGCTTACTTCATCGCAGCCTGATTGTCGTCATGCCGTGGTCTCCAGACGTAAGACCCTGACACCAAGTCGGATTTATTGCGC
>CAIWTN010000088.1 GCA_903915625.1 uncultured Pseudomonadota bacterium
AAAACACATTAAATACCTATAATTATTGACGATTAGTGGGAAGACAAAACCCGTATCTCACGGTTTACACTTTTGACCCGACTCGACCACGGAGACTAGGGAAGGAGGGAGATGGGGGCGAGGCATGGCGATCTGCATCCGAATTTCTTAAAATAAACTACTGTATTTATTAGTTTTTTATAAAATAATAAAATTTGTTTAAAATATTATTGACTTCATAATATAATCATAGTATCTATATAAACACACCTGGCCCCCTGCCAGGGACGAAGGCTCCCATACTGCTCCTCCTGCTGTTGTTGCTGTTCCCGCTGCTCTTGCTGAAGGTTGAATTTCCATGCTGATGCCGCTGTTGTCCCTCCCAAGTCGTCGTCTATTCCCATTAATCACACTGCTCGCCGCGCTGTGCGCAACAGCCTGCGGCTCCGACTACAAAGTCGTGAAGATAAAGCAGTACCGCCTGGCCCTGACCCAAGGTGATGCTGCCTTCAAGAGCACGTTTGAATCGTTAATAAACGATTTCAATACTGCCGCCGGTAGCACGGTACTCACGTTCGAGAACGACGCAGCTAAAGCCAACTGCTCGATCGCCGTGATCAAAGACTTAGTAAAGCAAAATGCCGATGGACTAGGGACCGGCAAAGTCGGCTTAGGCCAGTGGGTCACCCAATCAAAACAAGATAACCCAGTGGTCATCGTCCCAGGTGAGAAACCAACCGAAACAATCCTCTACTCGATGAACGTACAGTTCGATCAAGATTACCTGAAAAACGGCACTAAGTATGACCTGCAAAAACTCTTCTACCACGAAGTCGGACATGGCCTAGAGCTGGATCATAACGAGGCTAATGAAAAAGACGTGATGTATCCGGACGTAGGTGTCGGCGAAACGAAGGACTTCGACTCCTACTTCAAGTATGTGAAGTCTTACATGGCTAGCTAAATAATTAAGTTACAGGCACTGCCTTCGCAGTGCCTGTTTTCATTTAACCAGATCTTTGACCGCAGCCTTCGAATTTCTCAACTCGTTGCGAAATTTGGCTCTGAGTTTCACCATTTGGCTCATGGCCTGCGACTCGCGCCCCTGAAGGAAAAAGCCGCTTGGAGCCTGCATCTTTCCATCGATATTCGCAGCACTAAAATCGATGTTGGTGGAATCTTTACCCATTATCGCGCCGTCATGATCGCCTTTTTTTACGTCAGCAAACGTCGGCGTTACAAAGGCGACACTAAACAGTCCGCTAATCACCAGAACAAAATACATTTTGCTTCTACAAATCTTCATCCTTTACCCCATGCTTAGTCTTGGAGTGACTTCTCAAGAGTGCCGAGGTCGTCCTCAGCAGAGGGCGCATTCTTCTGGCTATCCTGAGATGTCTCAGTTTCGCTGGCGCTGGGCGCCTCTTTTTTATTGTCTGACTCTGCCTCGTCAGTGCTCACTTCTTTAGCTTTGGCTTTAACTGCCTCTCCGTTCGCTACCTTTGCCGTCGGCAGTGAGGTAGCTGGGATGTTTCTAGCTGCCACAGCCATCAACTCAATGTCATCGTCAGACAGCTTCTCACCGCGTGAAGCCTGCTGGTGCTGAATACCATCAATTAACGCCAGCACCTGCTCTGTGTCGTTTGACTTACCGCGGGTACCACGCAAATAGGTCTTCAAATTAGTGAGGGCCTCTGCGTAATGACCCGTCTCCTTTTGCAATACGGCAAGATTATAGAGAGCTAGCGGATTCTGCTCATCCAATTCGAGCACCTGCTTATACATAGCTTCCGCTTCATCTCGTTGACCGCGGGCTGACTTAATAATTGCTAAGTGAATTTTTGCATCAGAATGATTCGGGACACTCTTCAAAACACGCTCAAACTCCACTGCCGCTTGATCCAGCTGCCTATACTTGAGCAGCAAAACCCCGAGGTTCATCCGTGCAGCAAGGTCATCAGTGTTGACCTTCAATGCTTGCTTAAAGAGCGACATTGCCGCTGGGTTGTTACCACGCTGCAACTCAATCATAGCCAGCATGTTGAGCACACCGCTGTCTTTGGATTGAGAACCACCCAAATCATTTAGAAAAAGTGCCGCCATGTCCGCGTTGCCACGACGCATTGCAATCTCGGCAAGAGTCTTGCGCGCGACTTTATTTTTTTGATCCTTGCGGAGCACTGCTCGACAATTTGACTCTGCGGCATCGAGATCACCCAGCGCAGTTTCCACTTCAGCCAATGATACAGTGGCTTCAAGGTCGTTCGGATTTTCTCTAAGATGCTTTTTAAGCGCCTCGGCCATCGCTCTTGGACGCTCTTTATAGCGCTGCAAATCAAGAGTCGTACGACTATCTGCCGCTGAGTACATCGCCACTTCACCGCGTCCCTTGTCGACATTAGTGACGCCAGGGTCCATGGTTTTGCATCCGCCGAATAAAACGACAATCGGCGCAAGAAAAAATCTGTAGGATCTTAATGTTGATATTTGCATACTAGACCTCCAGTCCGGTTTACAAGCCGGCATCGATTAATTCGGCGACTGGTTTGTTCATTTTGATATTGTGCGACAAATAACCTGGTTCAGCTGACAGTTCATCCACAGCCGGATGTTTATCCGGAGCCAATTCGACCATCTTTTGATAGGTCAAACGCGTCCAACTGGTAAAAGTATCCACCTCACGCGAACGCTTATACGCAGTTTCGAAGAACTTATACGCCTCCTCTCTCAGAGGGATTGCAACCTTCTCTAACTCAGTACGCAATTTATCGACAGCAGCCGGAGACGCGCCAGTAGGCGCCGGAACCTTGAAGAGAGCGTTAGCAAAGTTTTCATGTGCCTCACCGAGGCGGAAAAGAGCTGCCACCGTGAACTCGGGGCTGCCGATGTCGATGATTTTTTCATAACCAGCAGCTACTTTAACCAGTTTCGACTGCTTTTCTGAAACCTGTTTCTCTATCTTCGCACCATCGTTTAGACCAGTTGCTCCGTAGTCGCGGAATGCTGTCTCGTTAAGTTTAAACAAGGTACCTGCTACTACAGTACGAGCGGCAAGTGCGGCAGGAGCGTTTTTGGCAGTAAGCTTCTTAATGACCTTATCCAAATTCTTTTGACCGAGAGCTTTGTCGGCTTTGAAAAGGTTAATCGACGCAGCTTTTGCCGACGCTAGAAGTCCACGTTCAACATCGGTTTCACCATAGTGTTTTACAAACTGCCCGTAAGACTGAACCGCCTCCGGAAGGCGCCCTAACCTTTCGAGTAGCTCAGCTAAGGCCAGGTTTGCATCGGGAGCAATCTGGTGATCAGTGTAACGCTGACCGAAATCGCGAAAAATGGCTATCGCTTGATCGTTATTATTCACGCCTCTAAACAGAATCGCCGCGTTAAACAGGGCCATAGGCGATCTTTTGTCTTGGGGGAACTGATTCGCGAGCCTTTGGTACATCTTCGCAGCATCGGAAAATTTCGCCAGAGACTCCTGTGTGCTCCCAGTGGTAGCCAGTACATCCGGAACTACGCTCGACTTAGGATATTTGTCCAAAATTAAATTACCAGCCGCAATAGCCTGTTCAATTTGGCCAACTTTGTAATAGTTAAGCATGGCATTATAAACAGCACGATCAGCATTCCCATCATTCGGAAACTGCTTTTGGAAGTTCATAAAACTGCCGGCCGCCTGCTCAAACTTCCCATCTTTTTCAAAAGCAAGAGCCTGCTTGAAAGAAGATGATTGCAGCATGTCAACCACATATTTGCGCAGCGGCTCATCGAGGAGCTTATCCTGCCTGAGAAAGGCCTGCCCCCAGACGTTTACTTGAGCCCAATCTTCCTTGTCAGCATACAAACCAAGTACGATGCGAACTGAGGAACGTGCTTGTTTCGTATTCGGGATCTCTTTGGTGATCTTTTCAAACCTAGCTGTTGCGTCCTGGTAGTGACCATAGTCAAAGTATGTTTGCGCTGCCGTGAACCTCATCGGCTCACCGTCTTTATCTTGCGGCAAAAGCAACACGTACAGATCGATAGCCTGAACTAGTTTTTGCTTAGCCGGCGGTATGGGAAGGGGCTTACTGACCTGACCGGGAGGCGGCAATTCGGGCCATTTTTTATCAAGAACCAACTGATTCATTGAGGCTACAGCATTAAAGGCTGCAGACTTCATATATTTACCCTTAGGGTTCGACTTAGCAATGATCACATAGTGATGGGCCGCTTGATCGTATTGCTTACTATCGAAGTAGATTTCAGCAAGATAATAACGAATGTCGTAGGCAGCAGCGTTCTCGGGGAAATTTGCTAGATATAGTGCGTAAATTTCTGCAGCAGTTTTGAAAAACTCTTCATTCTTGGTCTTTTGACCGCGCTGATGAAACAACGCACCAAAACGGTGAAAATTGAGTTCACATTGATGATTGGCATCAGCAATCGCTGCTGTATTGGCAGCATTAGCTGTTGTCCACGGAGTGCTCCCGAGATACAGCTTTTTCATCTTATACAGTTCAGCGACAAGGGATTTCGTGTTTCCGGTAAGATCGTACAACTCAACCAATTTCACACTAATGGCAACGTTAGTTGCGCGTAGAGGTGTTTCCTTCAAGAGTCTCTGGTAAACGGCGATGGCTTGTTGATTATTACCCTGTTCTGAGTAGATGTTACCGAGTCGCTCTAGAACTTTGTAAAAGGACTCTTCTGAACCAACTGTGCGGAAGTACTTCCAGGCAGTATCGACATCACCTGCGTCTGCCCACACCAAAACTAAGTCATTAAGGGCCTCTTCGCGCAAATTGACGTTGCTTTTAGATGTCCGCCCCGCGTCATCCTGATTACTCTCGGACAATTTCACGACGATTTTAAAGGCGGCTACTGCTTTGCGATAGTTATCTTGAGTCTCTTGATCTGTCTTGCTTGGTGCATTGTAATAGGCCCAGCCTAATTTATAGACAGCATATGGATATGCGCGGTTGTCCTTGAACTGCATTACCTTCTTATAATTCTCTAGGGCACGGGGGATGTCATGTTTATCAAAGTAAAACTCGCCCAAAGATAGGTAGGTATCAGCAAGTAGCGGTGACTTTGGAAACCCCTTGATAAGTTGCTGGTAGTACTCCACCGATGAATCTTTACCCAAGCGAGCTAGAACCCTAGCTAGACTGTACAGGGCAGCATCGGTGCGAGGATGACGTGGAAATTCTGTAACTAGTTTCCGAAATGATTCGGAAGCCTTCAACATTTCCTCAGTAGAGCCTTCTGTATTTAATTTAGGCTCGGTTCCTTTCTTGTCTTTTGCTTTTGACCACTGGTCCCAGGCCTTTTCATACGCCACCATCTCACTATCGCGAAGGAAATCGTGTCGCTCAACGTGCAGTTCACCCAGCCGCAGCAGTAATTCAAACCGGCGACTACCTGCCTTTTGATTCTTTAGAAGATCCCCAATGGAAGTGATCGTCTTAAGCCTTAGCTGATCTGCCTTTTTTAAATCACTCTCAGAGATGTCGCGCCTAAACTTAGAGAAGTAATTCGCATTATCCTCTAAGTTTGGTGCAAGGTTTTTGCCTTTGTCGCCGCTGTGTGTGGGAGCTCTCGCCAGCGCTTCGTATCCGCCTAGTAATGAACTGAACAATACCAGAGTGCGGACGGTCGAGCCGACTGAAGAGCACCAATTGAGTCTAACTTTGTACATATGGTCTCCCTAAATCATTCACTCTTTGCGCGGATTGAGCACATAGAAGTCACTGGTTGGATATAAAAACCAACTTCATCCCACCAGAATTCACCGTTCCTATCATCTTTCCATGACTGAGTTTTGCTCCCCCAGCCGCCGATTTGCTGGCGATTGCTGACATGTGTGATCTTAGTGCTTGCATGTAATTCTTTACCGAGGATCTGATCCTTTTCACTCATTAAAAGTTCTACGTAAAGAAACTCAGCTTGGGAGTGGAGTCGTTCAAAGTCATTCTTCAAGTCTTGCAATTCGGCCAAATAGTGGCGCCCGATGTCTTGGCGAAGGATACCCGACCAACGCTGCAAATAATCCAAAGGTCGCTCGATTCTCGCTTTGCTTCCGAAAATTCCTTTAGTCTCCAGGCGCTGCTTCTCTTCGATAATGGCAGCAAATTGATCGCGAACCAGTAGCATGCTGTCTTTTTCAGCGGCGGTCTTAAGAACCGACTTCGGCAGTCCCAACGATTCCTCGGAAACACCGGTGATTAAGTTCTCAAATAGAGTGTAGGCGGTATCCGCATCTAGACGTTTGCGGCTGAGAAAGTCATTAAGTTTTTCGACTTGGGGTTCGTATACACCCATGAAATCAGAGAGGGCATTTCGACTCGGTTCGTAGCGACAAAGCCAGTAATTAATCATTGCCCGCAGAAGTGGAGCTTCAGGATTAAAAACATCTTTGAAAAAAGGACTCTCGACGCCATGGAGCGCTCCCAGTGCATGCGCTGGATAGCCTCCCATAAATAGAGCCCAACTCTGTTCAAACAGTGCATCGTAAAAACTTAAACCATCGCGACTTACGGCACGGTACATTTTGATCGAATCACCGAATTTCTGCTGTTCGTAATACAGTCGCCCTAAAGCCAAATGAGCGTAATCGATCATTCTCTTGCGAGTAGTCTCATTAATTTCAGTAAATCCTTCGGGCCCTGCCTGTAAAATCGCCCGCAATGCTGCTTCGGCCTCATCAAGCTTATCCCCGTCAATAAGAATCATAGCTTGTTGATACTTACCTGGTAGGTAATGACGGTCGTTGATTCTAAGTGCAGCGTAAAACTTCAAAGCTTTGCCGAATTCTCCATGACGCGCTGCAGCATTCCCCTCATAGTAATTCCAATCATTAGCGAAAATCGGCGCACCCCGACCCTTTGCTTCTAGCTGGTCTGCGGTGAGTTCAATGACATTCTGGATCGGTCTCAACTCAGAGACTTTACGAAGAATCTGCCAAGAAGAATTTAAGGTCACATCTAACGGCACAGGCGAGAGCTTAATGGCTTGGGCTGAATAGATAGCTGACAGGATAGGGAAGCCCGCCTCTGCCAATAAGATGGATTGCGTTTGCAAGAGAGCAACGCGATCGTTTATTGGCAATTTACCGCTAGATTCGGCCAAATCAGCTAGCTGTGACCAGGCAACGGCGCGGTTTATTTCACCTAGCCTGTAAGACCTTTTTATAGCCGTCAGTCGATTCGGTGCTGTGACTGGTACTGTCGCGGTGGCTGGATTCCGCTGTTTTGAATTAGACTTTGGCTTGGCCAAGACCGGTGTGGCCACCAGGTTGAGACCTAGCAACAACATACTAATACGACAGGAGTGTGTAGATTTCATGGTGGAGCTCACCTTAAAAAGTAGCCGACCCCAAGGTCGATGCTTTGAGCGTTGCGCCGTGATGTAATGCCGCCGCGAGTTTCACTAAAGATCCGGTCTTTATAGTCGACGCGGATAGACCACGACTGACCAAGGTAAAAGCGTTCACCAAGTCCCACTGCCACTGCGCCTTTGCGACCTTGATCAGTGTCGATGTTAGCCAAACCGGCAGCAAAATATATGTCCGTGTATACAATCCAAAGGTTCAGGATATTGAGTTTGCCGTAGAGAGGTGCTGCCAATACGCTGGCTTCGACGATCGAATGAATGGCATTAATTTCTGGACTTACTGTAGTAATGCCCTCTCCACTGAGTGGGCGGTAGCGTAATTGTTCTAACGTAGTCTTATCTGTCGAAGCTGTGACTTTGGTGCGCATTTGTTGCGCTTCAAAGCCTAGCCATTCATTGATAAACATCCCTGCCCGAAAGCCGACGATTTGAGTGTTAGTGTAGGCCTCGTTCAGAACGATGCCGCCCAGCACTCCGAGTTCGGGGCGATAGGATTTCAAGAAATAACGACTCTGTAGAACATCCACCGGCTCTTTGTTGGATGAGCCCCTGATCGCATTTGGATCGAGGTCCATTGCCCCCGCCGATGCTGCCCACATCAGACCGAAAATGCTGGCGAAAATACGGATTACTTGCATAGCACCAATCCTCTAATGAGCGTTGATTGCCGGCGGGTCGGCCCATAGTCACGCCAAAAAGGGCTTCGGCGTGACCACAGAAAATATTTAGCGATAGATGTAAGGGTCAGAAAATACTAAGATTTTAAGGGGAATTAAACACTTTGTCCGGAGCGGCTTCCACAGCTATAACAAAAGTATAAAGCATTTTGGGGGTTCAAGGGTGGCAATTGACAGTCGCGCCGAAGTAGATGCCATAAAACCGGTGAGCCGGCCGATGGAAGTCGGATCCTCGCGCAACGATGACGAGATCTTTGCGCGCCGACCAATTTACACAATTAGTCTTTTAGTTTTGATGGGCTTTCTGCTGCTATCCGGAGCCCTAAATCTCTATAGCGCCTCCGGTGGCGACGCTATGTTTTTCTCGCACATGAAGCAGATGAGTGTCGGTATTGGTTTATTTATCGTGCTAGCTTTTGTCATTCAGCCCAAACACTTGCGGACAGCAGCTTACTGGTTTTATGCGCTCGTTTGTCTCGGGCTCGTGGCAGTGCTAGTCGGGGGCCATATTGGCTGGGGTGCGCGCCGATGGATCACCTTGGGGCCAATCAATGGGCAACCTTCAGAGCTGGCAAAGATTGCCATAGCTTTGGTCGCCGCGCGCTTCTTTGCAGAAATGCAGCAAATGACTGCATATCGCCTCAGGGACTTATGGCTACTTGCCCTGCTCGTGGCTGTGATGTTTGCCCTTATATTTCCGCAACCAGATCTGGGAACAGCCAGCTTTCTCGTACTGATTGTGTGTACGCAAATTTGTTTTATGCCAATTGAATGGCGAAGCATTGCAATGTTGGGATCAGGCATTGCGATTACCTTGCCAATCGGGTGGCACTTTTTCTTGCTAAGCTACCAAAAAACCAGAATTTTGAGTTTTCTAGATCCTAGCTATGAGCCGCAGGGTAAGGGCTATAACGTGCAACAATCACTCGTGGCTGTTGGTAGCGGAGGTATGTACGGCAAGGGCTTTATGCACGGGACTCAGACACATTTAAAATTCCTGCCCATGAGCCATTCCGACTTCATCTTTTCCGTATTTGCCGAAGAGCACGGTTTTCTTGGAGGCAGTCTATTGCTGCTAAGTTTTGCTGCGCTTGCGAGCATCGCTTTGCTAATCGGCCGGCAATCAAAGAATACGTTCAGCGCTTTGGTTGCGATCGGGCTAGGCGCATTTCTATTTATCGAGTTTGCTATCAACGTTGCGATGGTACTTCGAATGTTCCCCGTTAAAGGCTTGCCGCTACCCTTCTTTTCAGCAGGAGGCTCGAATCTAATCGTGTCCTGCGCTGCGATTGGAATATTGATTTCAATAGACCGGGATAATCGAGGCAAGTTTCGCAATCGGCACAGGCATGTCTACAGAAACTGATGAGCTGGGGATGAAGCGAAGAAGGCTCTGCTTAAAGCAGAGCCTGACTTTAATCAGTGCAAGCAGGCTTGAATATTAGCGGAGTGTTCCGCACGTAGCACTTCGAGCCTATGTTCATAATCTGCAAAAGCAACATTTGAACATGCCTGCTTTACGTCCATGGATGGTAGGTGGACACAACGTGAGAAGTCTCTATCAAGAACACGCTTTGCTGAACCAGTGCCTTGGGCTAGGTCAGAGGCCGCCTGCTCCAAACAAGCCTCGGCGGCCGAACCGTCAACGCTAGCCAACGCTGGAAGTGCAACTGCGAAACAGGCAGTTAAGCAACAATTAGCTACAATCTTTGTCAGACTAAACATATTAAACCCATAATTTTGGTATGCAGAAAGCAACTGTCAGCAAACTACGGGTTCGTTATCATACGTACCTAGACGATGCAACCGAGCTCTTTTCTTACCCACAAATCAGAGATCGCCAACCAAAGACCAAAGTATGATTTTTAGCGACCGAATTTTTCCCCTAGGGATTCTGCATTATTTTTGTCCGAATTAGCTATGAGCTCGTCCAACTTATCCTGACGCACGAGATTAATCGTTATTTTAACAGGGATCTCCCGAGCTATCGGACGCAGTAAACCGGTAGGATCTTTTTGGAATATATCGGTGGCAGTCTTGAGCAGACCGTCCACTGAGCCGGAATTTTTAGATCCGGTATCGGCCAATTCTTCAGCTGTTGTCGATAGCTGCAAGCTCAGGAGAGCTACGGGATATAAATTCATCCTAAAGTTAGCGGATTTAAAGATAAACGAGGTTATCCGATCCACATTCTCGAAACCAGTACTAGACAGGGTGAAGTCCATGACGCGCCTTAGCTCCTTGCCGTCGGTGCCTGGAGCGGCGACAGTTTGATCAAAAGAGTTCATTTTGATCCGGAAACTACCAGTACTTGTACCGGCTGGAGTGGTCATGGTGATCGCGGACTGAGAGACATCTAACTTTGTTAAGTCGGCAGATTTTCCAGCTAAAAAGGACGGGAACATCGGCCGCGCAGGTGAGTAGGATGCATCTCCCAATTTCTTCAGGCCAATCACGTTGTTTGCGACCGTCAGAGACTCCTGTAGCTGCCCACCAGCGTTTCCACTCAGGGCTTTTAATAGCATCAGTATATTTAGAGATCCAAGTGCTCCACAGGTAAAAGAGCCTTCTGGAATTTCTAGCAACTGGGCTGAGTTCTTCTGATCCAAGGATACGTTTATCTTGAGTTTAATGTGACCGATGCAAGGGTTTTTCATGGGGACAGTCGGCGTCTCAACTTTGACTTCGTAATCAGCGTCGACGAAGGTCACAGCAGAGGGAAGAAGAGAGCTCGATCGACCGGATTCAGGAGCACTCAGGTCTATTTGATCTCTAGGATCGAGCGAAGCCAATCGGCTTGAAGATTTATTTATTTCTTTAGTGGCAGAAGCCGGCAAGACGCTTGGGGAAGTATCGGAGCTGCAGCACGACAAACACAAGCCCAATGCAAGTAGCCTAGATAAGTGGCAGTGAGTTAAAAAAATTCCCCCTGAGATCGTCATTTCGCCCCCTTTACTTGAGACCGGCGATACCTCTAGTGCGGGGTGCATATGATAAGTTGTCGGATCTTTCGAAGAATTACTTTAACGTCATTTTAAAACCCGAATAAAGAACTCAAAATACGGATACTTAAAGCCGACTACAGACGCTTCAAAAAAACACATTTGTCGTCGCCGTCACTGTAGTAATCGGGTATCCGCGCGATCAGGTTGTATCCATTGCGGAGATAAAAACTCCGGGCGGAATCAAATAGCGATGAGGCGGATGTTTCTATGACAACCTGTCGGCCACCCAATACTAAAACCTGACCTTCAGCCGCACTCAATAAACTCGATCCTACTCCCTGGCCATGAAGCGCACTGCTTACCGCGATCCAATACACGTACCAAGTACCCTTGGTGATCGGTGCCGGACTAAATTGAATAAAGCCAGACAATGGACCTTCTGGCGACTCTCGGACCATAATTCGGTCACCAGCTTCCAAATCACAGCTACTAAGATCAATAGCTAGCGAGTCACATTCCTCCGGAGTGAACACGCCGAGATCTCGGCTTAAAGCGACAATGGCCGGGAAATCACCATTTTGGGCTAACCTCAATGCTTTTGAATTCCTCGCAGTGGGAGGTTTGTCGCTTTGTTTTTCCATTGATCCCTCAAGGTGGTCTAGTTCACAAAAGAACACGAATTCAATATTAAGTCACTCTGACTATACTTTCTCTGGACTAGTACTTCTGTGACCCCAAGCTTCATAATAAACCAACTCTTCGAGCGGTACACGCGCTTGCCAGCCAGCTCGCTCAAGCATTGGTTTTTTATCGAAGCTAATTGGAACTCCGATGCATAGATAAGCAACCAGAGTGAGCGACTTCGGTATTCCCAGTATCTGCTTTGCTGTATCAGGATCGACAATACTTACCCAGCCCACGCCTATGCCCTCTGCGCGCGCTGCAAGCCAGAGATTCTCAATCGCGCAGCATGTACTATAAACAGCTGTTTCAGGCATAGATTTACGTCCAAGCCCGCCCCCCGTTTCACGCTGTGAATCACAGGTTACGGCGAGATTGATATTCGCCTCGAGAATTCCCGATAATTTTAGCGAATCATATAAAGCTCTTTGCTCACCTTGATAGTCCTCAGCAGCTTGCCTGTTAGCTTCTTTGTACAAGTCAAATATACGCTGCTTTGTCGCCGCAGAGCGGATGACGAGAAAATTCCAAGGCTGCATAAAGCCGACGGATCCCGCATGGTGCGCGGCATTAAGTATGCGCTGAAGTACATCATCTGGAACTGGATCTGTGCGGAAGTGCCTGACGTCTCGCCTGCTATAAATTGCTTCGTAAACATCCATCCGCAGACTCCTACTTTAACTGCTAACTGCCGGTCGGTTAAACCTGCTACAGCTTCAACTATTTGACCCTTAACGGTATACCTGCCACCATCAATTCGACCCGGTCGGCTAGTCGTCCTAGCAACTGATGTGCACTCCCACTCAGATCGCGAAACCGTCGCGATTCAGCATCAGCCGGGACTACACCTAAACCAATCTCGCTACTCACAATGACCCACTGGACACGGTCCAAGCTGGTCTCGACGGCCTGCCCTAACTCGGCCAAAATCTCGTCATGATTCGAGTATTTACTTGTTTGAATATAGAGCCAAAGAGTGAGGCAATCAAGTAACAGGCAATGACCGGGGTTAGCTGCGGCAATCGCGGCTAGGTCAACTTGGTTTTCAATAGTGCGTATCCCAGGCGCTCTTTCCCGCTGGTGGCGCTCGATTCTCTCCGACATTTCCTCGTCTAGATCGCGTGGACATGTAGCGACGTAGGCAACTGGCAATCCACTAGAGAGAGCAATTTCCTCGCCACGACGACTCTTGCCGCTCCGGTTTCCACCCAGTACTAAGCTAAGCCTTGAATGCGTATTCTGATTCATCAATTAACTCCTTTTGCCGAAATTTACGGGCCCTCTGGATCAATTAGCCCTTAGCTAACAGCGCTGCGCCTCGAGCGCTAGGGCCGCAATCAGGCGATCCACATCGTGAGCTGGGCGTGCCGCCAGGCGTAAATAGTCAGGCAGCCCATAAGACGCACAGGAACGCGTCATAATGCCGTGCTTCAATAAGCGCTGCCGCATTGCCGTGGCATCTCGCATCGGTAATAGAAAATACAGCGTCGAGCTCGGAAGGGGGTGCCATCCAGCCTGACGCAAAGCATGCTGCATCGACTCTTGGTCACCAAGGATTTGACGACGACTTTGGGTGACAAAATCCTGATGTGCACAGGCAGCAATTCCGGCAATTTGCGCTAGGGCATTGATGCTCCAGTAAGGGCGGGCTCGTTCGCAGCGGCGAACTAACTCAGGCGTAGCCACCGCGTAGCCAAGGCGCAATCCAGCGATTGCATGTTCCTTAGTGAATGATCTGAGGATGATCACGTTCTCGGGAAGATCGATTCTGTCGTCGGAGAAGAAATAACTTAACGATAGGAAGGCCTGGTCAAGGATCAGTTTCCTATTCGGCTGCGATTCAGCAAATGCTATGACTTCACTGATTGGTAAGTAGACACCCGTAGGACTATTAGGATTACAGAGGTAGACTACTTCGGCCTTGGTATTCTCTATGGCCGCTGCGAGTCCAAGCCAATCAAGCGCGAATCCAGTCTGTGGCAGCGAGCGCCATTCATGGATCATCGCTCCACGGTGCTCACATGCGGCACGGAATTCACAAAATGTCGGTTCAACGATGAGCACAGAAGATTTCGGCTGCACAAGGACTGTCGCTAGGATCCAAAGCAAATCTGCAGCACCATTGCCGATCAGTATACTTTCCGCAGCAACCTTGAAATTAGCATGGATAGCTCCTTTTAGCTCTTCCGCATTAGTGTCAGGATAGACATCAAAGCGCGCAGCTTTAACGGCTGAGATCACTGCTTCACAAGGCCCGTAAGGGTTAGAGTTGACGCTAAAATCGATCACACTATCCGGGCTAAGTCCCAGCTGGGCTAGCTCTCGGTAGGCAAGGCCACCGTGGCTACGATTCAACTCAATCTCCGCATGGGAGTTCATTTTTTTACCGGAAGCTGCCACCTACGACCCCAATCCACAAAAAGACGATGGCACAAAGAATTAGCGCAGAGCCCAGTGCAACTCGCCAAGCCATACTCACTGTTTTTGTAGTCAGCGGCTCACCTTGCTCACCGAGGGCATAGCAGCCGATCTTATTGATTTCAATATGCAGCAGACCAGCCATCGCCGACATCGGCCACCCTCCATTTGGACTAGGGGTTTGCCTTCGATCTCGCAACATGGTCGAAAATCCACGGCTGGGGGAGTGACCGCAGAACATCCCAGCGAACAGAAGAAGCAGTGCGCTGACTCTCGCAGGGATGAAATTCAATACATCATCGACACGCGCAGGGAATTTACCCAGATACTCGTATTTACCGCGGTAGCCAATCATGGCATCCATAGTATTAATGGCTCGATAGAATATCGCTCCTGGTACACCGAAACACGCATAGAAAATAACCGGAGCGATAAAACTATCCGAAATGTTTTCGGCAATAGAGCCGATCGCCGCCGAGATCAACTGGCTGCCATTTAGGGTAGAAGCGTCACGACTGCACAAGCTTCGCAAGTGATAGCGAGCGCTACTTACATCATTGGAATCAAGTGCCTTAGCGACGCGCTGACCAGCCGCTCCTAGCTCCTTCAGAGCAAAAGATGATTGTAGAAAAAAAATAGCGAGCACTGTCTGTAACCAGGGGATAGACGCAGTGAGCTGCAAGATAACTGCTGTTGTGGCAGCAAATAGCGAGGGAATTAAAAGAGTCATCAATAATCCCGCAAGAAATTGCGAGGCTGGACTCATGGCCAAGAGTGCACGATCGCGCCAAAACCCGATCACATGACCCATCCAGGCGACCGGATGAAAAGTATTAGGCAACTCCCCAAAGGTGAGATCCCAAATTAGGGCTGCTAAAAGCGTCAGCATATCAGACCCATAACTGCGTATCCTCGACACCTAATTAGACGAGTTCAAGCGACAGCTTTATAATGACGTTGCTGGACGCCTAAGGCATGATCAGGTCTCTAAGCGGGCAGTATCCAGCTGTCAAGGTTAAACATAAGCAGCGAGGTCTAGTAAAGACACGCTATGACAAGCCCCCCTGAGTTCCACTTCAATATCGAAGCAGTTGGCAACGACTTAAATGCCGAATTGCAGCTGGTGCTTGATGCGAAAACCAAGCCTCCTGGCTCTCTTGGCGCGCTAGAAATATTGGCACTACAACTAGGAAGGATCCAGCAATCGCTGACACCTGAGTTATGTCGGCCGACTCTGCTCATATTCGCCGGTGATCACGGCATCACCGCCGAGCAAGTCAGTCCGTATACATCGGAGGTCACCGCACAAATGGTGCGCAACTTTCTCGCTGGGGGCGCTGCTGCTAACGTCCTGGCTAGGCAAACCTGCGTGGATCTTGTCGTCGTCGACGCCGGTGTAAGCTCGAATCTACCCGAACATAGTCAGTTAATTCGAGCAAAAATCGGCCCTGGTACGCGTAATTTCCGCCATGAAAGCGCGATGTCGCTAGAAGAATGCATGATGGCGATAACTCGCTCATCAGATATCGTTAGGGATCTACATGCTCGCGGAGTGAACACTCTGGCCCTAGGCGAAATGGGCATCGGTAACTCCTCTTCCGCATCGTGTCTGATGAGCAGACTAACTGGACTACCGATTGAGTCTTGTGTCGGCCGCGGCGCGGGACTAAGCGATAATGGTATAAAGCACAAGTTGCTGGTTCTGGCTGAGTCACTAGAACGCAATCCTGAGATCGACGGGCAAGATCCACTAGAGGTTTTGGCAGCGTTTGGGGGCTATGAGATCGCCATGCTCACCGGGGCGATGCTTGCAGCAGCTTCGCGGCGGATGGTGTTGGTGATTGATGGGTTTATTGTTACTACGGCACTTCTTGTAGCGACAAAGATTAATGCGCGTGTGCTCGACTACTGTGTGTTTGCTCATCAATCTGACGAACTTGGCCATGCTTTGTTGCTTAAACAATTAAACGGACAGCCCTTACTGAATTTACAATTACGACTTGGCGAGGGGAGTGGCGCTTTACTCGCCATTCCATTGATCCGTGCAGCGTTAGCTATATTGCGCGAGATGGCGACTTTTGAAGAGGTAAATATCCCCCGATCTATAAGGCAAAAATAGGGTGATGGCTTCGAGAGTGTCACTGAAAGTACATATGATTCAAATTGTCAGACAAGAGTGCATCTATTTTTGTGAAGCCATTGTTTTTTACACGAGAATTCCTGGTCCGACGTGGGCTGGCAAGGACCCGGCTAAGATGGTCCATGCCAATAAATATCTGCCCATCATTGGGCTTTTGGTTGCGGCGATCTCAGCCCTAGCGTTGGTGGCAGCAAGTCGATTATTCCCAACAGATATTTCTATTGCGATAGCGATGCTTGCTTCGATTTTGATAACTGGCGCCTTTCACGAAGATGGTCTTGCGGATGTGTGTGATGGCTTTGGTGGCGGCTATGAGCGTGAGCAAATTATTAGGATCATGCGTGATTCACGCATCGGCACCTTTGGGGTCATTGGCTTGATCAGCATGTTGGCGCTCAAGTTTCTTTGCCTGCGCGAGCTGCCTTTAAATCAATGTATCTTGAGCTTATTTATCAGCCAAAGTGTAAGTCGATTATCATCCTTAGCGATCATGTGCTCCCTCCCGTATGCAAGCGATCAAGGTAAGATCAAATCTGCAACGAGTACGTGGAGTTGGCGCGACCTTTTAATGGGGGCAGCAGTAGGTTTGTTACCTATCTCTTTGATGCCGCAAGTAGCCCTGATGTCTATTCTTGTTTTTCTCGGGGTATTTGAACTGGGACGTCGCTACTTCCTCCGCCGACTGGGTGGTTATACAGGTGACTGCCTCGGAGCCATCCAACAAATAACTGAATTATGTTTACTCATGGGGATTGTGGTTCAATGCAGATTTGGCTGATTCGTCACACCAGCGTCGCCATTGGTCAGTCTTATTGTTACGGCCGCACCGACGTTGATCTCGCGGCATCCTTCGCCGACGAGGCTCAATTGGTAAAAGCCAAGCTTGGACCCTTGCCGCCTAACGCAGTAGTGGTCAGCAGCCCAGCACAGCGCTGCCGCCGGTTAGCAAACATATTGGGCGGTGAGCTGACGGTAGATAATGACCTCTGGGAAATGAACTTTGGCCAGTGGGAAGGTCAACGCTGGGATGACGTACCACGACATGAACTGGATGCCTGGGCCAACGACCTTGGCGGCACACCGCCTCCCGGTGGTGAGACTCTGCATGAAGTCTCGCAGCGAGTACAACGGGCATGGCAGAGATTGATATCTCTACCAGCGGAAACAATCTACTGCGTTACCCATGCTGGAGTCATCAGGGTCATGCTGTCTACCTTATTTGAGATGCCGATCGGTAAAGCATTCTCTCTACAAGTGGATTATGGCGGCTGCTCGCTTTTGACCACCTCTAGTCTGGCTCCAAAGTTGCGGAAATTCAATTTATAAAAAACACGTAACAAACTAAAAATACAGAGCTTAATGACACTTCGCATTTCCTCATAATTTGCTCAACGGATTTCGTGCTATATTCCCAAAACAGGCCAATGGCCTGGAATTCCAGTTTCAAAGAGAAAGGTAAGACATGCAAAACAGTTCGACCCTAAACACGTCGGTACGCACTCGGGATCAGGTAGATGTCCGCGCTGGCAAGTACATTACCGGTGTCTATGTCCGCATGATGCTAGGTGTATTGCTCAGCGCCGTGGTTGCTTATGCACTTATTGTCAGCGGTCTGATGTATCAGATCATGGCAACTGCTGGGACAGGCTTCGCACTCGGAATTTTTGTACTCCAATTCGCGACTGTTATGATGTTTCGCCCAATGATGCAGTCGGCGAGCGCTGGTAAAGTGAAGGCTTTGTACTACTTCTACGCAGCTATTACTGGAGTGACCGTTGGATTCGTTGGAATTATTTATACTGCGGCTAGTATCCTAAATATTTTTGCCGCTGCAGCCTTTGCGTTTGGTGGATTGGCTGCATTTGGTTACAGCACTAAACGCAACCTTGGCGTAGTTGGAACGTTCTGCATTCAGGCCCTCTGGATGACGATCGGTCTTTCACTCATTTACATGTTGAGCTCTTTTGTCCCGTTCCTTCGTCCATTCGCTCAGACACTTAACATCACCACTGGGATCCTAGGTGTCTTGGTATTCTCCGGCCTGACTGCCTATGAATCACAGCTGCTCAGCCAAAACGCTTACTCCTTGGCACGCAGCAACGCTGATGAAGGCACAATAAGCCTCTATACAACTAGCGGTGCTCTAACCATGTACTTGAACTTCATCAACTTATTCTTCAGCCTCTTGCGTCTATTCGGTGATCGTCGTCGCTAATCAAATTGGCAACGTCAAACTTCTTTGATCCATGACACAGAAACGCCCGGTCAAGAACCGGGCGTTTTTATTTATTAAATCCTCAGAAAAAATTACCAACCCGCTAGTTTGCCGTTACATCGACAACATCTATGCCAAAGGCTGATGTTTTGGTCCCGCGCGCAGTTACAATGACCGTGAATTTACCGCTGCCGCTTGGTTCCCAATTAGTTTTAACTGCATTGCGCGTGTCAATTTTACCACCGCTCACAAACCAGCCGACACGAAAAGTCTCGTCATTTACTTCCGTAAGCTCAGCTTTAATCTCTTGCTTGCTATTACCGATGGTGGAATCTTTAGTCGGAGTCGTGATCGATAATTTTGGCAAGTTATTGCGCGCGCTAAGTTGCGCTGATCCTTCCGGGTAAACTACAAGGTTCCCCACCATGATCTGCGAACCTTCGTTTGATTTCAGTGAAACGGCATAACGCACGGTTGCAAAACCATTATCTGGATCAAAGTAAATAAAATTAGCTGCGGGCACAGTGGCTGTTGCCTTTATCTTTGCTAGGCGCAAACTTGCATGATCCTCGTATTCGACTCCATCGATAGTCAGAGGTAACTCGATTTTCCTGAGTGAGCCCTGCAGGTCGGAATACGGCTCAGCAGTGACTGTACCTCCCAGCGGCATAGCCGCATAAAAAGTCATCTGGACCTTGCTTACCGCACTATCAGTGCTGGGCGGAGCCACAACTGGCGAAGTAACCAAACCCAGGCCCCGCAATTTGGCGATCTTCTCAAAGCGATCATCATCACCGTTACACCCAATCAAAAATACCAATGCTGTAACAGCGAAAAAATTCGAACATATTTTCATAGAATCCCTCTCAGCTCAATGTAGGGAATCGGTGGAGCACCGCGGATATATTCAAGCTTGGAGTAATCGTAGTTATAGTTTACGCCTTGCACTTGTGGCCGTAACGCAAGATTCTCAATGCCAAAGCGCCAGGTCAATTTCCAGGTGTCAAAAAGCACTGCGCGATCAGCGTATAGATTGAGTTCATAATAAAGAGGCTCTCTCTTGTTATAGAGGGGTGTCAGAGGAGATTGCCTAGCTTCATACTGATTTAAATTCACATTATAAACCGAGTAGTCCACGCCATTGAAAGTGTTGCCACTGCGTAAAAGCCCACGTCCACCAAAAGTCCAGAGAGCGGAAGCTTTATAGCTACCGGTGATATTTAGCACATGGGATTGGTCGTACTCAGAGTTATGGTATTTTTGCCCAGAATTCTCGCGCGCCTTATTGATCGAGTAGGTGTAGGCCAACCACCCAAACAACCTCTCAGTTAAGTTCCTTCGGACAAAAAGCTCTAGACCCGTACTAAATGCATCACCACTGTTATCGAGATTTGTCTTTGGATTGCTCTGAACCGTATTTTCAATGGTCTTATAGAATGCCTGGACATCAGATAGCCATAGATCACTCCAGATAGTTTCAACACCGAGCACGTAATGACGCGACCGGATAAACTTTAAGTCGGGATTACCAAAGCTACTATCAGTCTCAGCAAACTCAGGTGTTTGCGAGTACTGACCCACTGCCCCCTTAAGCGAATTCATTTGACCCAATTGGTAACGCCAATTTATGCGCGGATCGACTCCCCCAGTCTTCAACTGCGAGTAGCGAAAGGCCCTAATACCTGGCATCAGGAGCAAATCACCGGCCCACGCTTCACTGCCCAACCAAAAGCTTTCCGAAGTATAAGGTGTATTACGTTCGACTTTCTTCTGCGGTGCTGACTGTGGATTGTAGAATGGGTCGCTCGGATTGGGTTGTGGTGCCAGCACCTTTACGGACGCTTTTCCGTACGTTAGCTCTGTACCGACATATAGACGATTTTTACCACCTAACTTGCGCGACGCCTCCGCATAGACAGCACCACCGGTGACTGCGATATCAATATTATTATTTACAATATCAATCGAATTTTGCTGGTGACTAAGACTTGGCTCTATCTTCATCGTCCAGTCTGTATTGAGATCCTTCTTCCATTCCACACCCAACAGTTCAAACGAACGCTGAATATCAAACTTCGCCCTGCCATCTGATGTAGTCGATAAATCTGAGTTAAGAGCTAACTTGACCCCATCATAAACATGCGCACCAATCACTTTGACAAACCCATCCTCGGTAGGATGCACGTAGAAGAGATGCTCATCACCAAACAAGGGAAGGACCGTTAGATCCATACTTTTGGATCGTTTCAAAATAGGCGGCAATAAAACGTCTAAGTAACTGCGCCTAGCTGATAACGCGACGTAGTCTTTGCCATCGTTGACCGGCTGCTCGTGATAAATAGACGAGAAAATCGGGATATTGACCCGAAATTCGGTCTTAGCGCGCTCTGGAATCTCACTTTTTGTACGCAAATTCACCACGCCACCTGTGACATTTCCGCGCTCAGGGCCGAAGCCCCCTGTAGAAAAGGCCACGTCGTTGACGATTTGATCAGGAATTACAGAAATATTGCCAAATGAGTGAAAAATGAAGGGCACCTGAAAGTCATCAATCACATAGAGAGAACCACTCGGCGGCGACCCACGAATGACGATATCAGTCCGGAAATTGTTTACCTGCACTCCAGGCAATAGCCGTGGGATTTGTGCTGGGTCACGCCCCGGGGCCACTCTCACGGCCTCCTCGGTAGTCACGGTCTTGCGCGAAGCTTCTGTCGGTTTTTCACCACGAACGACGATCTCGTTGCTGTCACTCGGAGCTGCAGGCAATAGGTATATTGCATTTGGTTGGGACACAGACAGATCCTTGACCTGCACCGTCAGCGGCTCAAAGCCCGACCTATAAAGCTCAAAACGCTCTGCACCGCTTGGCACACGAATGTTCAGATTACCGTCCTTATCAGAGTACAACTTACTGCCGTCTGATAATTTTGCCTCGACTCGACGCAGCGGGACCCCAGTACCCTTAGCCATGACCTTCAAGGTGATGGGCCCTGCCTCAGGATCTGCAATGGCTGGATCTGCGCTCAGAGCCGCCGCCAACAGCACGCTCCAGCTAAATATTAAGTTCAAAAGAAGGCGCAAACAAAGGGGACGAGAAGTCGTAAGACAACGCAGCATGGACCTAATACCCCGTCGGATGTTTGCTGCTATCCTACGCAATCTAAACGGATTGGCAAAGTATCCATTGAATAAGTTAAGATAGAGCCATGTTTAAACTGAACTCTGTTAATTGGGCGTGGATTTGGCTTGCGAGCGCTGTGTTCTCGCTTGTAGTGCATGTGGGCGGAGCTGAGTTCTTCCACCAGACCGGGAAACTTAAGCCTGAGCCACTGCGACCGGTAAAGGTAAAGATTGTAGAACAGAAACCTGAGCTCAAGATAGAGCCAGCTCCGCCACCAACGCCGCCGCCAAAATTGAAACCAAAGCCAAAGCCTAAAGCTCAGAAGGTCGCCAGCGAGCGCAAAGCTCCCCCACCAAAGCCTAATCAGCCGCCACCAAAGCCAGTCCAAGGCCTAACGGCGGATGCGATGAGTCCCGGCGGAAAAGTCGCCATGCCGCTTGGCAACACTCTGATGACGGCAGACACGGGAGAGCGTCTCAAAGAGGCTCCGCAAGCCTTTGCTAGCGACCTCAGTTCTGAGCCTGAATTAATCCGAGACTCGATTATTAAGCCTGAGTACACCCAAGCCGCTATAGAAGCTGGCCTCGAGGGCTCCGCTATTGTGGAGGTGTTAGTGGCAGAAACCGGTAGAGTGACTGACGCGGAGATCAAACGCCGCATCGGTTTCGGCATGGATGAGCGCATTATGGAATCTGCCCGGGGCGCACGGTTCAAGCCACGCAAAAACCGCTACGGGCGCCCCGAAACTAGTTGGACAGAGATTAAATTCACCCTCCAGCTACCCTAAATCAATACCGCTCACAAAGATAAGCCCGTCAGAATGTCGGATCTTTTACCCACTGAGATGACCCACAGTTGGTGGACCGCGCGGGTAATCGCGATGTGTAGTGCGCGTCGAGCTACGGCAGTATCTGGATAAACGCCCAGATTAACATCTGGGAGAATGACGTAATCGAACTCCAGGCCCTTTACTTGGGCAATGTTAGTGATATCAATGCCCGGCTTAAACGTGAATTCGCCATCAGTCACAAGTCTTACATCAAGATTGTTTGCCAAGGCGTTATAGAAGTGGAGAGCGTTTTCTTCGTTCTCACAAATAATCGCCACCGAGGCTAGCGGCTCTTTACTCGTTAACTGACTTAAAGCATCCGTGATCTCGACGATAGCAAGCCCTTCGTTTGGCACTGCTGTGAAAATTACGTCACGCCCATCACGAATCGAAGTCGGTAGGGCTGCTGGAGCCAGATGACCGAGCACCTTATGGCCAAATTCCGCAACGGGTCGAGGACAGCGGTAATTCGTAGTAAGCCTAGCCTCTGAACTTTCGGCAACCGCCAACTGCGACAAAACGTCATCCCAACTACGGAAGACTACTGTCGGGTCGGACTGCTGAGCAGCATCGCCAGCGATAGTTACTGTGGAATCGGGGCTCAGACTTTGACCCAAAACTTTAAGCTCAACAGGAGCAAGATCCTGTGCCTCGTCGATCACTAAGTGATGATACTCGGTGATGGATTTGGTCTTACGAGTCACGCGTCCGTGAGTTACCAAAAGCCAGCCAAGAAGCACTGCATAGTCTTCGACATCGATGGTGCCTGCATAATCATCAACCTCGACCTCAGCACCTTCTACATCTCGATTATTATCGTCATCATCCCCGCCACCGCGAGACTGATTCTGCGGCTCCTCGAACTGCCGGCGTGTGTGACGGGCCAATTCCGCGATCATTCTGGGATGGATGTGACCCTCGCCATGGGCCACCAAGGCCTCGAGTGGCTCAGCATCGCCATACAGCTCCGACCGGATCAAATCGAGATCGAGGAGTTTTTCTTTCGACTCGTTGATAAAGCGACCTACTGTGTCTAACTGCCACTTACTAAGGGTAGCGTTGCCCGCAGTGCCGCGAGCCTTGCAAGCGTCCCAGAATTCGTCAAGTCGAGGCACCAATGGCTTTTGCGAGGCTACAAAATTAGCTACTAAATCATCAGCCCAACCTTGCATGAGGGACTTTAATCCATCAGCTACATGAACAGATTTCTTTCCTGCGAGCGCTTCTAAGGCTTTAACAATCGCCGGGTGCCGTTTGATATACACGACCGCCGGGGGCGTCCAGTCATAAATCTTCTTAGGCAAACGCTTAAGAATATGACGCCCTTGATCGCTGATCCATGCATCAAATGTATCGACTTTAACCGAAGGCAGCCCAAGACCAGCCAGCAGACGCTGCGTTAACCGCACGATACCCTGCTCAGGAACAACCACCTGCATAAAACGTTGAGCATAAAATCCAGGCCTTTGGTAAGCCAACAGTGCCATTCTGTGCAGGGCCACTGTCGTTTTACCGCTACCTGCTCCGCCCAAAATAAGGAGTGCTCCGCGGTCCTCGCGTCGCAGTATTTCGTACTGATCTGGGTCAAGCAGTGCCGATACATCTGGCAACTTACGATTGGTGATACCAATACCAAATTGCTGCACGTTAACGGCCGTGCCTGCACCGCCGCTAAGTTCAGGATTAATTTGGCCACCATGGCGACGCCACGGCTGACCTCTTTCGCGCGTTAGCGTGAAATCTGGAGAGGTAATGCCGGTAAGCTCACCACCGTCAAAGGTTATAACTCTGCGCATAGCCAAGATGCCTACGGCGATGCGCCCCGGGAGCTCGAGTTCGTACTCGTCGCCCTGACGGTAGTTGAAAAAGACCCTGGCCATCGCGGCATGTCGCCAATCGATAATGGTGGCCCCTGATTTACTATCAATAAAGGTTTGATAGCCGAGCAAGACATCCCTGACCTTGCCGTTTTCCAACAGTTGGACGTGGGCAAAATAGGGAGCCCGCATATCAGGCAGTTTCTTTGTGAAATCGCGCGCTGCTAAGCTATGGTGAGTATAAAGCTGCTGAAAAAGTGCAGGTAGATCATGCTCATTGGCGCTGATCGCCTCATCCCGCAGCTCTACTAAGCGCTTTTTAATTTCATTCATGTCCGGAACAGCAGCCAATGCCTCAGCTCGCACTGCCTGCTTCACCTTCTCATGCAAAGCCAATTCCGAATCGATGATTTTTTGATCTTCAGGCGTTAAAGCAGCACCTGCATCGTGAGTCATAGCCACCTCTAATTGACGGCAAAAAAGCTATTTACGGTATCATGGTTTCAACGGTGCGTCGATCTGGAGGTCGATGCGGCGCCATAAGAAAAACTCCTGCTTGTCCGAGAGGGAGCAAACAGGAGCAAGTGCGTGGGAAAGAAATAGTTACTGGGCTGGGTTTGAGGCCGCTGCCGGAGCCGCTAGCGGCACCAATTGAGCCACCTCGCCAACGTCTAAATCTAGAGCAATCTTGAGAACTTCCTGGGCTGTGTCAGCAAATTCAAAGCGCAATTTTTCCTTCACCTCCTCGGGCACATCACGTAGGTCCTTTTGATTGCGCTTCGGCAGAAGTACACGCTCGATACCAGCGCGGTGTGCCGCCATCACCTTCTCTTTGATGCCACCAACGGGCATCACAGAACCGCGCAAAGTAATCTCACCCGTCATTGCCAGCACAGGGCTAACGCGCCTGCCGGTGAACAGCGAAGCCAATGTCGTGAGCATGGCCACACCGGCTGATGGGCCGTCTTTGGGGATTGCTCCCGATGGAACATGGATGTGGATGTCCTTTTTCTCATAATCAAACCCGGGAACGAACGCCGGCAAGTTTGAACGCACCAAACTAAGAGCAATCTGGGCCGACTCTTTCATCACGTCGCCTAGTTGGCCTGTGAGTGTAAGTTTGCCCGATCCCGGCATTAGGCTGGCTTCGATAAATAAGATTTCCCCGCCCACAGGGGTCCATGCCAAGCCAGTGACTACGCCTGGTTGCACCACACGCTCCGCCACCTCATGCACAAAACGCTCGGGGCCTAACATCTCTTCTAGGTCACTCAGCTCCACAACCAGTAATTCCCCCCTCGCCTCTAGCACCTTCTCGGTCATGAATCGCATAACTTCAGAGACCTTCCGCTCAAGATCACGGACGCCAGCCTCTCGCGTGTAGTGAGTAATGATTCGCATCAACGCATCATCTGCTAGTCGAACTTCTTCAGGTTTAATACCGTGCTCAGCCAGCTGCTTTGGTATCAAGTGACTCTTTGCAATATGCAACTTCTCTGCCGTCGTATAGCCGCTAAGCTCGATCACTTCCATGCGGTCAAGTAACGGCCCAGGAATAGACTCCAGGTTATTAGCCGTCGCAATAAAGAACACCTTCGAAAGATCAAATGGTACGTCTAGGTAATGATCAGAAAAGCTGGCATTCTGCTCGGGATCGAGCACTTCCAGCAAAGCAGCAGACGGATCACCGGCAAATCCACGGCCTAATTTATCAATCTCGTCGAGCATGAACACTGGATTATTTACTGCAGCTCGCTTTATACCCTGAATGATACGACCGGGCATTGCGCCCACATAAGTGCGCCTATGGCCGCGAATTTCCGCATCGTCCCGCACGCCACCAAGGCTCACACGTACAAACTTGCGCCCCAAAGCCTTGGCTACACTCTGACCAAGGCTTGTTTTACCAACCCCAGGCGGGCCGACAAAAAGTAAAATTGAACCACGCCGATCCTGCTTCAGTTTCAAGACGGCAAGGTGTTGAATAATTCGCCTTTTGATTTTCTCAAGACCATAATGGTCGCGATCAAGCAGGGCGCGAGCTGCATCCAAATCTAAATTATCAACTGTCGACTCATCCCATGGCATAGCCAGCAGTAAGTCGAGATAGTTCCGTACAACATGTGTCTCGGGCGACGAGCTCCCCAAATCGGATAAGCGCTTAGCCTCATCAAGCGCAATCTTTTTCACGGACTCAGGCATAACCGCTTTATTAACTTTATCGACGTAATCATCGCGCGCTTTACCAGAATCCTCCTCACCTAGCTCTTCCTTGATAGCTCGCATTTGCTCACGTAGGATTGCTTCACGCTGCATTTTGCCCATCTTAGTCGAGAGCTTCTCACGAATCTCGCTCTGCAACTGTAGAGCCTCTTTCTGACTCTGCATGAGCTCCAAAAGTTTCAGCGATCGCTGTCGTATCGATGTCATCTCAAGCAGCTCTTGCTTGGTCGCTAACGGCACTTCTAGGTACTCAGCGCAAAGATTCATGAGCAAAACGGCATCATCCAATCCCGCGATAAGCTCAACCACTTGCCTAGTATCTCCAGGTATCAATTGGAGAATCTCGCGAGCGAGGCCTTTGACGTTAGCGACTAATGCTTCAAGTGTCTTAGCATCAGCATCGTTTAAATCCTCAAGAGCCTCACCTTTAGCACCGACAAATCCGTCCTGTTCTTCAAACGCAGCGACATGAATACGGCTAAGTCCTCTCACAAGCACTTGGTAGCCATGCTCTGTCGAGCCGCGTAGCTTTTCAATCTTGCAGAGAGTCCCTATGGCGAACACATCGTTGGTAGTGGGGTCTCCGCTAACTTCGTTCTTCTGAGCGACGGCTACTATAAAACCGTCATCAGCATTAGCCGCCTCAATAGCTGCCACGCTTTTTGGCCGACCAATGTTAAGGGGCAAAGTAGTGCCAGGGAAGATCACCACGTTGCGCGTTGGAAGCACCGGATAAATCTTATCTTGAACCAAATCCATATAATTAACCTCACTAAAGCCTGAGAGCTTGAGACACTAATGAAAGTGTGGCGCCTTTGATTAATGTCAATGGCGTGAGGTCAATATGAAAAAACTTCATAACTTATATTTGAACATTTAATTTGCAGAGCCCCCGAACTGACTGGCTTAGGGGAAGAGGAAACCACCCAAATCATACACAACATATTATAATTATTGATTTAAATGATTATTTTCAGATACAGAAAACGAGCTTTGTCGAATTTAACTTGATCAAAACCTGTACGAGGCTTAAAGTTATGGAAGATCAGGGCGCTGTGACTCTAGCTCGGGGGGGCTAAAGAAACGGAGGCACCTGATCTATTTTTTTGTCTATTTTTTATCTGCCGCTAGAATCTGGATCTTGCAGCGACAGCAATTCCAGCTTTTCTATCGCTTGCATCAATGCCCGATTAATCGGGAGGGTTTCGCTGTAGCTTGGTGTAGGCGCCAGTGCGAACATACGCATGCGGTAGTCCGCAAATAACGGAACATTGCCACCAGCATTGATGTTGCGCTGTGCGGCTGTGACCGCTTCAGGCATCAGCTGCTTATGCCACGAGCAGGAAGCCAGAGCAGGATGCTCATCCTCCTTCGTACTCACTGCGGCAAAGCCAAATAGACGGCAAATGCCAGGCCGTAATGCATAATGTCGACAGCGGCCTTTGGTACGGTCCTGTGATTCCGGCGCATAAAGTACGCAGACCCCATCTGGACTTGCCGCCGCCAAATCATAGCTACTCGACGCTTCGCCGTTATTAATCAACTCCTGTGCCAGCGGCAGCATCTCCACCACTTGCACTTCCAAAGCAGGCCTTAGGCAGCACTGACCACAGCCCTCGCGGCATTTGATTCCGGTCTGCTTAGCGAACACATCCGTCTCTGACTGAGCCTCTACTAAAATATTTAGAGCTTTTTCTGCGCAGTCATTGGCGAATGATGACATTTCATTCTTCCTCGTTTTCAGCCTCAACAGATTTTGACGGAACTGCATGTCCTGCAGGAGTGACTGCAGGAGTGACTGCAGGAGCTGTTGGGCCACTTCTTTTTTCGTCGACTTTATTCGCCTCCGCAGCAATGGCCTCACTGCTGGTGAGCCATTTGATCACTCGAGCAAAATCGGCAAACCGCGTGTGCCGACCTTCAGCACCTAAAAACACCATACCTAGCTGACGTCCCTCGAAAGTGCGCGCCGCAACCGCTAAACAATAACGCGCAATATCAGTATAGCCAGTTTTACCACCAAGTATCTGAGCAATATTACGGGACAGTAGGCGATCGGTGTTCTTTATTTTGATATCCCTCGCGCGATCACCTTTTCGCGCCACAATGACATAGTCCGGTTTCGCCATGATCTCAGTCAGTGCCTGGTTCTTGATGGCCTCTTTTAAAGCGACCATCACTTCACGCGCCGTCGATACATTTTCTGCAGATAACCCATCAGGTTCTTTAAACGCTGTCTTTGTCAGACCCATTTTATGCGCTCTCTCAGTCATCTTTGCCGCGAGAGTCGCCGGGTCCATACCGCACGCTTCTGCAAGTGCAGGCAAAGCCCTATTATCAGAGCGCATCAAAGCGGCATGCAAAAGGTCTTTGTGCGAATAACTCCAACCCGTTGTGAGTTTAGTTTTGTCACCACCTCGTGCCGCATCGCGATTAGCCCGAGACATTTCGTGCAGTGCTTCGGGATCGAGTTTACAATCCTCGGTCACGACCAGAGCACCAAATATTTTGGATATGCTCGCAATTGGACGGACCACGTCCGCATCCCGCTCAAACAAAACTGAATTAGAGTCCAAGTCAATCACCAGAGCTGCTGATGATTTAATCTTCGGCTGCGACACTTTTCCAATATCAGGAACGTCACCAGTACTGCCCGCTGCAAAAGCCGGAACAGAAAGAGTGGAGACTGTGGTTGTCGCTAAAGCGCAAAGGATAGCTCGTAGCTTTTTGCAAGCCATAAACAGACCTCTATGGTTTGGTGTCCGGGCGATGTCCCGCTCGCATTTGATTGTAGTATAAAAAGGGTTCCGCCGTCGCTGGTTCCTCTGGCCAATAATGCCTGGGGTACTTGCGCGCCAATTCAGACCTAATATCGGGATAGTGGCGTTGCCAAAAACCACTAAGATCGGCCGTAACTTGCAAAGGTCTCCGGTTAGGACCAAGCAAATGCAGGGTTAGGCCTACTCGCCCAGCCAGCAACGGAGTTGCGCCAAGCCCGAAGAAATCCTGAACAAACCCAGTGACAAAGGGAGGTCTTCCTGGCTCATAAGTGACTTTGAGTCGCCGGCCATTGGCGATCCGCAATTCAATGGCAGCCTCCCTTTGCAATAACTCTTGCTGCTCATAGGGGAGCTGATCTTCGATATACTCGACGAGCCGGCGCTCATTGATCTCGCGAAAGCTGCGCTTGCCGCTACAAATATCAGCCTGAAGCAGCTCTAACATCTCCCCCTCAAAAATTGGGAAATGCACCTCTTTATGCACATTACCAATCCACTCGATACGAGCATGATAACTGCGCAGGTCTTCGTCATCAGCAAAGGGTTTGGGCCAGGCCTCAATTAGCTTGCCATGCAACATGTTCTCAAGCTTGTCCGCAGCGTCCTGCTGTACAGGAAGTCGATTATCACTGATAGTCAACTCGCCGTAGCTAAGTCGCTGCATCAAATCAACACGTGCTGCATCTTCGTTCCATACTGTTGTGATTTCTGTTTTCATGAGCGTCGATTGTTGCTGGCGCAAAATCTCGGAGGTTAGAGCGGATGCTAAATAAATTGCAGTCCCTCGGTCTGCACTTCGACTTTGAACTTCGGATGCATCTATCGCCAAAATTAAGTCTGCATTTCGCACCACCGATGTCTCTGCAAGATAACCACCCCGCCCAAGACAGAAGTTATAGAGCGTCGTAGCATTGCGCGAGCCTGCCGCAGGCACGCCCCGTCGCTTAGCGACACGGTCGGGAAACCCAGCCAATAAGCAGATCGTTAGCCGCGATTCATCTTCGACACCCGGCCTAGGCCATGGCCCTAGTTTCAGCCGCTTCGACAGCTGCGCGTAGACGGCTAGTACTTGCTTGACGCGACCTCTGTCGATCGCCGCAGCCAGCGACTGAGGTGATATGTCCTGACCAAGATTTATTCGTGCAATTAGTTCAAGTTGCACTCTAACATCACAGTCAGAGTGCATAAAAGCGCCGGCCGACCTCTTGATCACCATGCCTTCACTGATTAAGCATGCAGCAGCGAGGGCGGCTTCAGCACAGCCAAGGTCTTGGCCCTTTACAACTATCGCACCTAATCGGGGATGAAACGGTAACTGAGCCAATCGCTCGCCTATAACTGTCGGGCTATCGTCATCCGATACGGCTCCTAGTTGTATTAGAAGCTGGCGAGTTGCAACCACTGCAGGGATGGCTGGGGATTCAAACCACGGTAGCGCTTGATCGAAGACGCGAACAGGTCGACCAGATCGTTGCTGCAGATCCTGTACGGTGAGAAAAATTTCAGCGAGATCGAGCCTCTGTATATCTGGCACCGAAAAAGGCGCACGACTAAGAAAGTCAGCTTCACTAAACAGCCTGTATGCAACACCAGCCGCGGTACGACCAGCTCGGCCACTACGCTGAATACTGGCCGCCTGACTGATTTTTTTGACATCAAGAGTCGAAATCCCACTCCATGCGGCATGCCCTGCGACCTTTGCCAAACCACTATCGATCACACCCGTAACCCCTGGTATCGTCAGGGATGTCTCTGCAACGTTTGTTGCCAAAATAATTTTGCGGCGGGCATTAGGCCTGAACACCAAAGCCTGCTCTGCAGGGGGCAAATCTGCAGTTAAAGGCAATATCACAGCTTGCCCAGACGGGATGTCGCCACGTAATTTCTCGGCACAACGGCGAATGTCTTGGATCCCCGTTAGAAATACCAAGATGTCGCCTGGTGAGCGAGCGTCTTCCAGCATTCGCCTTGCTGCCCTAGACACTCGGTCTTCCAGTAGGGAGGCTTCCGCGTCGGCAAGGTATTCAACAGCGACTGGAAACGTACGCCCCGGAACATCAAACACGCTCACGTTGGGAAGATACCGTTCTAAAGAAGCACTATCTAAAGTTGCCGACATAACCAACAACTGGAGATCGGGCCGACTAGATTGGCGGAGGGCGTTGACCATCGCAAGGGCGAGATCGGTATGAAGGTGTCGTTCGTGGAACTCGTCAATGACGACGGCCGAAACTCCGTTGAGTAAAGGACTCTCCTGGAGTAGCCGCAAAAAAACCCCCTCCGTGACAAACAGTAAGCGAGTCGCTGCGGACAGGCGAGAGTTGAACCTAACCTGATACCCCACCGACTGCCCACAGGCCTCACCCAACTCTTCGGCCACCCGCTCAGCCGAAAGCTGCGCGGCTAGGCGACGTGGCTCCAGTACCAGTATGCGTCCGGGCAGCGCAGGCAACAGCGCCGCAGGCACCTGAGTCGTCTTCCCAGCACCCGGCTGCGCTTTCACGAGAACGCTGCCCTTCTCTTGCAGTGCCGAGACAATCGCGGGCAAGAACGGGGCGATCGGTAACATTGACAATGAGGTCATGATTTAGTCGTCGTTTCAATGACAAGGCGTTTCAGTAGTCGGCAGCCTAGCATAACTCTCATCTAAATCGTCTGACCTCCCAACCAGAGGACACCCCCCTAACCGCCTGAGATTCTAACAATGACTGGCCGGCCAAGTCTAACACTGGGATAAAAATTAGAGTTACTATGAATGAGAAGCTAGCAATTGGCGTCATCTTAGCCGACCGCAACGGAGTAATCGTCATGTTTCATAGCTACTATGAGTTAGAAGCACGGATGCAACAGGATAAGATGCGTCGTGAGCCGCGACGTGAGCTGATGCCGATGATCAGCCGCAGCAAGACCATCGCCCGGCTCAAGGGTCTACGGCTTAAAAGCCAGTCGAATAGGACAGTTGCTACCGCAACCTCAGCTAAGCCAAAAAAGTTTTAAGCTTCGGCGCTAGCCCCCCAAATCGCTTGCTCCAAAGAGTTGTTGCCCCCGCCTTGAGATTTAACGACGGCGGTGCCATAGTGTCGCCCGATGTCGATATTAATAAGCTGTCAAAACTTAGCCAAAGCCTACCACGGGCGTCCTTTATTTAGGGGCCTAGCCCTTGCCGTTAATGACGGCGATCGCATAGGTATTATCGGCCCTAACGGTGCCGGTAAATCGACCCTACTGCGCCTGCTCGCCGACCGCGAGGACGCCGATGACGGCCAGATTTCGCGCCAGCGAAATTTACGCCTGGCTTACATCGAGCAGACTGCAAGCTTTCCGCCCACGGCAACGGTCGGGGCACTTATCAATCAAGCTGCCGAATCCGCCGCTTTGAATAGTGACGAGGCGATTGCCCGTGCCCAGCGCCTTATCGGCCAGCTCGGATTCGATCCGGATGTGACTGCAGGTAGCCTCTCAGGTGGCTGGAAAAAGCGTCTCAGCATTGCTGTGGCAATGGTACAGGCACCGGATCTGATGTTTCTTGATGAACCGACCAACCACCTCGACCTCGAGGGTATCCTTTGGTTGGAAAAAGTGCTGATCAACGCGCCATTCGCATGGGCAATGGTCAGCCATGATCGTTACCTACTTGAACGGACCGTTTCTCGCATTGTCGAAGTCGCACCTATCTATCCCGAGGGTGTCTTTGTCAGCGATGGCAACTATGGGTCCTTCCTGACTAAACGCAGTGAGTACCTCGCGCGAGAACAAAGACTATCAGAAACACTCGCCAACAAGGCGCGGCGTGAAGTCGAGTGGCTTCGCCGCGGGCCACAAGCGCGAGCGACTAAAGCACAATACCGGATCAATGAAGCCAATTCGTTGCTTCAGGATCTGTCCGATGTGCGTTCGCGGCTAGTACAGCGCGATACTCGCATCGATTTCAGTGCGACTGGTCGTAAGACCAAACGCCTCATCGAGCTCGAACACGTCAGTAAATCACTAGGCGGGCGCTGCATCCTAGACGACATCAACTTCGTCGTTATGCCCGGGATGAGCATTGGCTTGATGGGCGCAAACGGCACGGGCAAAACAACACTGCTTCGCCTACTCTCGGGCGAATCCAAGTCAGACAGCGGCAACATAGTCACCGCTGACGGCCTTCGCATCGTTTACTTCGATCAAGAGCGCCAACGCTTGAATCCAGCGGAAAAGCTCAGCAACTTCCTTGCTGACGGCAGCGACTCTGTGGTCTTCAGGGGCAAGTCAGTCCATGTGGCTAGCTGGGCACGACGCTTTCAATTCAGCCCTGAACAGCTACAAATCACCCTTGGTGATCTTTCCGGTGGCGAACAAGCTCGTGCACTTGTCGCTAAACTGATGCTCGAACCGGCTGATTTACTCCTCTTAGATGAACCAACAAACGACCTCGATATTCCAACTCTCGAGGCACTTGAAGACAGCCTGCAGGACTTTCCTGGAGCGATCGTGCTAGTTTCGCATGACCGCTACTTCCTTGGACAAGTCACTAATATGCTGATCGGCCTCGATGGCACGGGTAAAGCCGGGTTATTCGCCGACTACGAGCAATGGGAACAGGCACTTAAGTCAGATCGTGAAGCAGCCAAAAACTCGACAAGACAAGCCGCCCCCAGCGGTGATAATGAGTCTCGCGCTAAACCCAAGGCCCAGAGTAAACGACTGTCCTATAACGAACAGCGCGAATACGACGGCATGGAGTTGGCGATTGCAGCCGCGGAAGAACAGCTTGCTGCCAAGCAAGCGACCGCCGAGGATCCAGCAATCAGTACCCAATCCAGCAAAGTCGCCGCCGCCTATGCAGACCTGCAACAGGCGCAGGACCTAGTGGACAAACTTTACGCCCGCTGGGCAGAGCTCGAGAGCAAGTTAAAATGAGCCGGTTATCTTTCCAGTTGTTGGCCTCGGCAAGTTCGTCGCAGGCCCGCGCGGGCACGATGCAGACTTTGCATGGCCAAGTAAATACTCCCGTATTCATGCCAGTTGGCACCCAAGCGACCGTCAAAGGCATGCGGGTTGAAGAATTGCAGGCCGTTGGTGCGCAAGTTCTACTCGCTAACACCTACCATTTGTTACTTAGGCCTGGCCCTGAAGTGTTCCAGCATTTTGGTGGAATCCATCGCTTCATGAACTGGCATGGGCCCGTACTGACCGACTCAGGTGGTTTTCAAATCTTCTCGCTACCTAAAGAGCGACGCATCACTGAAGCGGGCGCCGGCTTTCGCAGTTATGTTGATGGCAAAGCAATTCTACTTAGCCCCGAAGTCAGTATTGCCACGCAAAGAGCCATCGGTAGCGACATTATGATGGTCCTTGATGAATGCGTACCATCGACAAGCTCCCGCGATGTAGCTGCACGTGCTATGGAGCGCACACACAGGTGGGCCCTACGCAGTCTAGCAGCGAGGGAAGATAGCCCGCAGTCACTCTTCGCCATCGTGCAGGGTGCATGTGATGAAGGCCTGCGGAAAGAGAGCGCTGATTTTCTTCGGACGCAGCCATTCGACGGATTCGCCGTAGGCGGTCTGGCCGTAGGCGAAACTAAAGACGAACGGGAGCACTTCTGCGGTCTAGTGACAGCGATGCTACCAGAGCATTTGCCGCGCTACTTAATGGGGGTAGGTACTCCGATTGACCTACTTGAGGCAGTGCATCGCGGTGTAGATATGTTTGACTGCATCTTACCGTCTGCCCTGGCACAGCAAGGAACGGCCTTCAGCCACAAGGGCATAGTCCGCCTTAGACGCAGCCCGTATAAATTTAATGATGTGCCGATTGATGAAGATTGCAGCTGCTATACGTGTAAAAACTATACTCGCGCATACCTACATCATTTAACTAAAGCCACCGAGGGCCTCGGATGGCACATGATTACGCAACATAATTTGCACTTTTACGGCGAACTTATGGCCGAGATGCGCCAGCATATCATTAACGACACGTTCGCTGATTATCGTTTAGATAAACGGCGCGAGATCACCGTCGTTGATCGCGATTTCCCCACAAAAGAATCACTAAACGCACTCACACTTTCCTGATTCAGGTGTAAGTCAGGAGAAACTGCCAGGCCCCAATGCAGCGTGCTTTGGGGCCACATGGACAGTTAGTGTAAACGCTGTGCCAGCGCACTGCTTATAGCATCATCCAGAACCGCCCGACCAACGCGCACGCCGTCCAGCGACGCGCTCACGATACCACCGGCAAAGCCCGCGCCTTCACCGCACGGGAATAGTCCTGGGTGACTAATAGACTGTAGCCCTTTATCGCGCGTCATCACGATAGGCGAAGATGTCTTAGTCTCGACACCAACGACCAAAGCTTGCGGGGAAATGTAGCCATGCATTTTCTTATTATAGTCGACTACAGCGCGCCTCAAGGCAGTGACAATAAAATCTGGCAGCACTTTATCAAGGCGAGCGCTATTGACCCCAGGTTGATAGGTAGATTTCATCTCACCCCGACTCAGGCGACCTGCCATAAAATCTTCCATGCGCTGCGCCGGTGAATGGTAACCACCACCACCCGCCGCGAATGCCGCCTTCTCAATCGCCTGCTGGAACCGAACTCCATCAAGTGGATGCCCACGATAGAAGTCCTCTCTGAGCACGTTTACCACTACCGCTGCGTTAGCAAAGCCGCTATTGCGCGCATGGTAACTCATGCCATTGATCGCCAGATGCCCCTCTTGTGCATTCGTCGGCATCAAATGGCCACCTGGGCACATACAAAAGGTCCAGATGCCTCTCTCCTCAGTATGGGCCGCCAATTTGTATTCGGCCGCAGTAGGGATCGCGCAGCTCCCAAACTGAATTTTATTGATCAACTCTTGAGGGTGTTCAAACCGCGCACCCATAGCAAACGGCTTAGGTGCAATCGCCAATCCACGGTCAAGCAAAAGCTCGTAAGTATCGCGCGCAGAATGACCGATCGCCAATATGAGGTGATCGGTTTTATGGGTCGTCCCATCATCGAGCGTCACGCGGTAACGCGCTTCGCTGCCTCCCGATTGCACATCGACAAATCGGCGTTTGAATAAGAACTCACATCCAGCTGCCTGCAGTGCAAGACGCTGATTTTTTGCAATCCGCAGTAGAAAGTCCGTACCAATGTGAGGATGCGCATCGTAAAGAATTTCGGCTGGAGCACCGAATTCTACCCACTGCTGAAAGAGGAATTTGATTAAGGGATGGTTACGTCCGCATGTCAGCTTCCCATCGGAGAAAGTACCTGCTCCGCCTTCACCAAAACAATAATTGCTTTCAGGATCGAAGGAACCGTCGCGGCGCAATTTACCAACAGTACGAAGACGCTGTTCGACAGCCTCGCCACGCTCGACAATTAAGCTTGGCTGACCTGCCCTTGCTAAAGCCAACGCGGCAAAGGTGCCGGCTGGACCGCTACCAATGATGATAGGCATGTGACGAAAACGGTAAGGACCTGGAGATAGACCCTCAAGTGGATCACTCTCAGCCTCGGGCACAACTGACTCAGCAAGGGATCCCGCAGTTGCAAGGATGCCGGCCTCATCATCGACTTCAATATCTACCTGGTAATGATAAACGATCCGAGCTTTACGCCGGGCATCGAGAGACTTCTTGCGGATGACTAGCGACCGTATGTCATCCGGCTGCAACTCCAGGCGAGCGGCTACGGCATCCCGTATTTGATCATCGCCAGCTAGTGAGGCTGGTACTTCTACGTCCTTGAGGCGTAGTGTCATAGTCTTTGCTGTCCCGAGCTTGGTGGTAAGAATCCATCGGAGCGAAAATCTGCAGTCAAGGCGGCAAGGACATAGCACAAATCCAGCGAAATTGCGCCACCGCTGGTGCAACTCACTGGATTGGTTAGGAATCTATCTTTGGGTCGCCCTAGGGCTTGCAGTTAGATAGAGCCTATTATGCGAATCCCCAGTCCTAGCTACGCCAGGACTGGGGATTGCTTGTTCAAGACTCGACTCTTACTCAATGACTGGTCGGCTGAACGCTAGACTTGATGAGGTCCTTAAAGGACTTGTTCACCAGTGACAGGCGACGATTATTGAGGAAGAACGTCGGCGTACCAGTCACACCCGACTTACGCATGCCATCGGTGGTGTTTTTCACGAATGCTTGTGCCTCGGGTGAACCTAAACAAGCATCCATCTTCGCTTGGTCTAAACCAACTTCAGTCGAGAGTTGCAGAACGGCGTCCTTAGCGTCTGGATCGGACAGTTTCCAGCCTTTTTCCTTAGCTACGGCAAATGTCTTCTCATGATATTTCCAGAAATTCTCGTCGCCTTGCTGACGCGCGCAGAATGCGCCGCGTGCCAGAGTTCCGCTCAAACCGGCTGGCTGCAAGCTGTACGGCACATGAACAAAGCGGATTTTATCGGTAAGTTCTTTGTAGGTGGCCTCTACTTCAGGTGCCACTGCCTGGCAATTCGGGCAGAGGTAGTCGGCCACTTCAACTACTACGTTAGGCGAACCAGCTGGGCCGCGAGCTGGATAAGCTTCGAGGGCCAGAGTGACCTTGGGCGCAGTTGGCTCTGGGCTTAAGAGAACAACGCGCTTTTTCGCCACGAACTCTTGGTTCTTGAGGCGTAGCGCTTCCGTCAACTTTTGGTTGCGAAGATAACGCTCAATGTCTGGCTTGACCTGGTCGATCGCTACATTCTCAGGCAAACGAGCCTTGTTCTGCTCAAATACAGCCTGGATCTCTTGATCTGTCGGAGCCGGAGCCTCAACTAGAACGTCGAAGGCCGGTAAAGCATCGGGCTTGGCGTTTTTATCTTTATCTTTCGCAAGGCCAAACTGCAGAGCGAACTGGTTTAAGATAGCATTTTGACGTTCGAAAGCCTCAGACCGGATGTCATATAGATTCGAGCGAACATCGGCGGGCAAATCTGCCTCTTTGTACTTCGAGCCATCGAGCTCAAGGACCGTAATGTCCTCAAAACGATTCGAGCCCTTTGAAAGCGTCGCCGCACCGTAACCAATCACGGCTCCTACTACTAAGCCGCCCACAATTCCTGCACCTGTGTTCATGCGTCCCTCGTCCATGAAAGTATTGCTACAGCCAACTTAGCTAAACCTAGTCGGATAGATCTAATTCCAACATCATCCCACCATTAAGTTCGGAATGCAATCCCCGGCGGGGCTGATAACTATTCAAATTCAATATGGTTATTGAGCTAAGCAAAAACACTCGCTACGTTTGCCGGCGGTGTTTCCGATGGCGTTAACGCTTCTGCCATGGTACTTCCTCCCATTAGCCCTACCGATCGTGGTAGTGCTCAGGCGCTTAAGACCTCATTGGTCCTGAGCCTCTGTTGAGAGATCAGAGCATAGGTAACTGTGCCAGTTTGCAAGGAAAAAGTGAGTATGACCAGGAAGTTATTTGTGGGCGGACTGAGCTGGAACACCAACGATGACGGTTTGCGTCAGGCGTTTTCAAGTTTCGGCGACATCGACGAAGCCAAGGTGATCTTGGATCGTGAAACAGGCCGTTCACGTGGTTTCGGCTTCGTGACGTTCCTTGACGCAACGTCCGCTCGCAGCGCCATCGAAGAGATGAACGGTGCGACAGTTGATGGCCGAAACATCAAAGTAAACGAAGCAGAAGAACGCCAGCGCACAGGCGGCGGCGGCGGTGACCGTGGCGGTTCCAGCCGTGGTAGCTTTGATGGCAACCGCTGGTAATCTCCAGCCAATGCTAGATTGCTAAAGCAATGAAGCCACTCAGGAGAGACTGGGTGGCTTTTTTATTTTAAAGTTCAGCCTGTCAAAGCGCCGTAACAATACTGAGAGTTTTTTATGCCGACATTGATCCATCGCCGTGTCGAGGCAGCTCGTTGCGGCAAGCACCCAAGCCTCGTGGCTCGTCTACCCTCGGGATGGGTGGTACTAGGCGACAAGCAAGTACTCAAAGGCTACTGCCTATTGCTCCCCGATCCAGTCGTGCCACATTTGAACGCCCTTTCGGGAGCTGATAGGCTGCAGTTCCTTGGGGACATGGCAAAACTAGGCGACGCGATCCTGCGCGTGACAGGTGCCGTGCGCATCAACTATGAAATGTTAGGCAATTTAGAGCCAGCACTGCACGCGCACGTTGTGCCGCGCCACTTTAATGAGCCAGCGGAGTTGGCTACGAGACCGTTTTGGTTTTATGACTGGGATCAGGCTCCAGATTTTGATCCTAAATCCGACGCTGCTTTAATCGAGAGTCTACGACAGGAGTTAGCCCGATGAGACAGGTTGGCGACATCTTCGGTAAAAGGCGAGCAGATAGGTTCATCAAGTTCCTCGTAGCGCAAGGCATCGATGCTGAGTCGCGGGAAGATGGAGAGGACCACTTTAGCCTTTGGGTCATCAATGAAGATCAGATGTCTATAGCAGACGAGCACTACCGAGCATTTAAATCGGCACCAGAGGCGCCAGCATTTGATACTAAAGACACATCATCAATTAGTCCAAACTCAAAAAACGGCAAACTGCACGGAGCTACACGCGCTCCAAGAGGCCTAGAGCGAGGTCGATACATTGATGTGCGTAATGAGATTTTCGCGCGCAAGCAATACAGGAAAAATCCAGTCACTATAACGATCATTGCGATCTCCGTGATCGCAACTTTGGCCAGCGGCATTCCAAGCCTTGCCAGCTTCGTGCGCTCACTCTATTTCTCCGAATATTTAGGACATGATTTTCCCGAAATCTTGCACGGACAATTATGGCGCCTATTTACACCCATATTCATACACGGTGGCGTGTGGCACCTACTTTTTAACATGATGTGGATTTATCAGCTCGGTGGAGCCATGGAAACCGAAGAAGGGTCCCTTTATCTTGCCCTATTTACCGCTGTGATTGCAGCTGCAGTAAATTGCGCCGAATACCTGGTAAGTGGGCCATTGTTCATCGGGATGTCAGGGGTGGTCTATGCCATGCTAGGCTACATTTGGATCATGAGCCGACACCAGATCGGTTCACGTTACGAACTTGGGCAGGGAACAGCCCTAATTATGGTGGCTTGGTTGGTTCTTTGTTTAGTCGGAATCATACCAGGAGTAGCCAACACCCAGCACGTCGGAGGCTTACTCCTAGGTGGTCTGTGGGGCATTTACCGCTCCCGATATTTTTCAACTTGGTTGCGTCAGCAGCGGCGGCGTCGATAAACAGCGAACCATGCTTTCGCACCCAACATCAATTAGACAAGGCGGCGACCTCGTACCTTATAAGTCAAATGGTAGCTCAACCAACCCAGGTGAGGCTCCTTTGCCAAACCAAACTTGTGCGGCATCATAAATGCCTCTCGATTAGTTTGCCTACCATGCTCCTTGGCACAACTACTCAGAGTTGAAGCGATACATTCACGCCCCAGAATTGAAGCGACATACTGATCAGTTTGCGCCTGCGCCGAGCGACTGAACCAGCGATTTAGCAATGCTGTCAATGGTATCAAAGCAAATTCAAGTCCCGCGATCACCAAATGTTCAACTCCGTCAGTTGGAGTGTCCTCATCCGCTGTCCTCAGAGAGGTCCCTAAAATCAATGCGAACATACGCGCAGGGAACAGAGTGAATGCAGCAACCATCCCCTGCAGCAGTAACTGCGTTAACGTATAGCCATTAGTAAGTTTTGCCAGACAGTAGGCTATAACCACCTCGGCTTGCTCGGGAGTAGCATGTTCCAGAAGTCCATCCGTGACAGCTAGGGTAACAACTTTCTGGTTGCGCCCTACTATGAATGCATTGATATCTGTGCCCGGAAACACGCCTAACTCCGGCATAGAACTCAGGCCGAAACGCGGACTCAAATTCGCTACCATACCAGCTACGTCAATCCTGGCTTGGGCTGCAGTTGGCAATGGCTGCACGTTTACAGACCAACCAGCAATATCTTTGCCCAAGTACCAGGTCGAGGCGGCTCCGCAGAGTGCGACGATGACGCCCCCAATAAGCACCGCGTAAGGTCGAATCTGGAGGATCTGACTGATGCCATATTCCCTAAGCAGAATGTCGAACAATACAAAGGAAGTAGCTATCCCTAAGATTCCCAAGCAAAGTATTAAGAAGGATCGCATAGTGAATTTCTGCTCCTAATGAACGCTGTAAGTGCGTACCAAATAGTCGACAAGCGGAGTGACTTGATCATCTGGCAGCGGAGCTCCGAAGACTTTCTTCATTTTATTGACTTCAGCCTCCCAAAAAGAACGAGGCATCCCCGGTGGCTGCGTCAAGACATAGTCTGCCGAATGACAGCCCATACAGTAAGACCTAGCCAGATCGACTCCCGGACCTATCCTATACTCCACCGTCTCTTCGGGCAGCGTAATAGTCAGAGCAAAGGCAACATGGGACAGAAGGGTAGATAAAATTAACGTCGGAACTGCTAGCCCTAGCCTCATAATGCCACCACTCTAACGCTTTCTACGACGTTGCGGCGGTAGCCAGAGGGATTCCAAGTTTCATTTAGCGGCTGAATCTCACCACTGCGTGACGTTGCGCGCACTTTCAAATTGTGAGGTCCTGGTTTAGTAAGTCGCAGCTTTATATTCCAAGGCCTAAAAGAATAATTACCCAGATCCTCGCCCAGGTTTGCCTGCACCCAAGAACTGCCGCCATCTTGCGAGAACTGCACCTCACGAATACCAGCTCCACTATCAAAAGCTATTCCTTGCACCAAAGTGGCCTCGCCGACGCGAATCGCCGCTCCATCATCAAGGCTGGTGATAAATGAGCGGACTACCATCTTGCCGATAGGCTTGGTAGTTTTCGCAGCAGTACCTGGCTCTACGCAGCCACAGTCATTATCAGGAATACGGTAGCCTTTGCTCATGAAAAAGCCGTCAAATTCATGATCTATCACGTTAATCTCACTAAGATGCTTCACCCAGTAAGTCCCGTAATATCCTGGCACGACCAATCTCAATGGATAGCCGTTTAGCATGGGCAAATCAGAACCGTTCATGGCAAATGCTAGCATTACGTCCCCGTCAAAGGCCTGGTCGACAGTAAGCGCTTTGACGAATTCCGGGGTCGAAGGCAACAGCGGTGCATCTAGGCCCTTGAAGGTGATTTGCTTAGCTCCAGGTAGAACACCTGCTTTGGCCAAAACAGCCTTGAGCGATACGCCTCGCCAGCGGGCATTACCCATAGCTCCGTTACCGCTTTGTCCACCGCCTACACGCGGGACGACAAACCCACGGCTATTACCCGAGCACTGATTGACCGCAACCAATTCGACCGTAGGAAATGCAGTCCGCAGCTCCTCCATCGATAGGCTTAATGGCTTTGACACTAGACCTTTAACGTTCAGGCGATAGCTGGTCAGATCAATTGACAACGGAATATTTGCCAAGTGATAACGTACAAAGAAGGCATCATTCGGAGTTAATAGACCCTCGCGAAACACGGCGAAAGGTGTCTCCAGCTGGGGCGGACGGGTCGTCAATCTCATCAGTGGCCGCTTCTGCGGATATGCAACTAATGGACGCTCACCATTGGCAAAGGGAAGTGCGATCCTAGTGGCGGCCTGTGCTTTCGACAACGCCAGATCAGTGACACTCCCTGCTAAGAGTAAACCAGCTGATTGGATAAACCCTCGTCGGCCTACACTTGTCTTACCGTCATCCATAGATGTCGCCCCCGCTGCAACTTATCAAGGCAACTAAAGGTAAGCCAGTTCAAGACCTCTCCGCAACCTTCGAACTGAGGCAACAAAAAAGCCCTCGTTACCGAGGGCTTGCTTGCTGCATTAGGGGCGCTCAAGTTAGGCCTTTTTGGCCTCAGCAAAGCCTACGGGGATACCTATTTCGGCTGCGGCAGTCAGTTTCTTGGACGGCAACTCAACGATGCGCAGAGCCGATAAGCAACGGATAATGACGTAGGTCGGGTCAATTTCAAACCAACGCTGGGCAAAGTTAGGGTCTGTGCCAAAGCGGTGGTGATTGTTTTGAAATAGCTCTCCGAAAGTGACAAAGTCGAAAATCAAAGTGTTACGTGATTCATCACTTACCTTAAAGTTACGGTAGCCGTACTTGTGGCCACACCAGTTGACTATCGCACCATGCACCGGACCCATCAAAATTTGCACAGGCAGTAAGAGCCATTGCCACGGTGCAGTCGCAAAAACCGCATAAAAAACGACATAGAACACAACCCAGGAAATGCTGGACATGCGGTTTAAGCCAATTTTGTCGAGAAGTGGCCATTCCGGAAAATGCTCTTTAGTCATCGAGCTATCAACTTCCGCGGTGCGCTCGCAAATGGCCTGATAGCGCTTCTTTGTCGCCCACATCATGGTGAAGACGTTACCGTACAACGTAGGAGTGTGGGGATCGCGCGGGGTGTCGCTATAGGCATGATGTTGACGATGTAACAAAGCGTAAGCACGAGGGTTTAAGTAGGAGGACCCTTGCGCCACATAGGTAAGGAGATGGAAAAAGCGCTCCCAAAACTTGTTCATCTTGAACATGTGATGGGCGCCGTACCTATGCAGAAAAAAGGTCTGGCAGAAAATGGACAAAAAGTAATGAGCGATAAAAAAGTATACGATAACCATAGGGATCTCCCTTAGCTAAGTCTGTTTCACAAGCCTTGCGTGGCGTTGCGTCACTATACATCTATCATCGGCATCCCTTAGCTCTGGGCGTGTAAAAACAATGTAACAGGTATGTAAAAGCTCAATTTTTTGCCACAAACCACTGCATGGCCATTGGGACACCAAGCATACCAAGGCCTTACCCACACAGATTTACACTATTTTTACATAAGGCTGACTGGGACATTACAGCAACAAGCCGATAAGGAGACTACGCTCGCTACTAGAGGCGTATTTCCGAGAACTGGAGCAGCTGATGACTAATACAAAAGTGGCACGAGAAGAACCTGTACCCAAGCCACGCCTGGATTGGTTTATCGTTGCTTGGTTTGTAGCACTGCATCTGATCGCGATCATCGGACCATTCTACTTCTTCTCTTGGGGTGCACTTCTGACAGCAGTAGCGCTGTACTTCATTACAGGAATGTTCGGAATCACCCTTGGTTACCATCGCCTCCTGACACATAGGTCCTTTAAGGCTCCCCGCTGGGTGGAGCGCACACTTGGCACGATGGGGGTCCTTGCTTTACAGCGTGGGCCGATAGAATGGGTAGCCACACATAGGATGCACCACTCCTTTGTCGACGACGAAAGAGATCCACATAACGCCAGGCGAGGTTTTTGGTGGTCGCACCTAGCCTGGATGTATGTTCCCAATCCCGATTTAAGGGACATCGTGCGTCAGCGTAAATTTGCCCGCGATATCGTCGCGGATCCTTATTTAAACTGGCTAAGCGGCGATCTGCCTCAAATCCTTGTGCAAATATCCTTAGGTTTAATTTTGTTGGCAATTGGCGGATGGAGCTATGTAATTTGGGGCATTTTTGTACGTTGTGCTTTTGTCTACCACGTGACTTGGTTCGTCAATAGTGCCTCGCATCAGTATGGATATCGTAATTTCGAAACTAAGGACCTCTCTACAAATAACTGGTGGGTCGCTCTCCTTGCCTTTGGCGAGGGCTGGCATAACAATCACCACGCCTATCCCGATGTAGCGCAGGCTGGTATTAAATGGTGGGAATTCGACTTAACATTCTTGGTGATACGATTAATGTCCAAACTAGGTCTGGCCTACGAGATAAAACTCCCTCCAAACAACTCAGACCTTCAGCCAACCGAACTTCTTGCAAAAGAAGTCGCATCAGTACCTGCTGGCTTGATGCCATAATGGCATGATTAGCACCTGGCGCTGCGCACTATAGTGCAAAGTTTAATCTCGCCAACAATACAAAACAAAAGCCACTGAGCATTAAGCTCAGTGGCTATGTCATCCCAATCGGGATGCTGCAGATTACTTGTGGTCTGCTGGATGGCCTTCGGCTGGATGGGCTTCGCCCGCAGCAGCAGGAGCTTCAGCAGCAGCAGCTGGAGCAGCAGCAGCTGGCTCAGCAGCTGGGGTAACCCAGGTGCCGTGCTTTTTCGTACAGGCAGCTTCGTCTTTCACATGGACTTTTTTGCCAGCGACGTCGCAGTTTGGCTCTTTTTTCGCGCCTTTTGCCATAGCAACAGAGCTGGTGAGAGCGGCAAGGGAAACGCCAACGAGGATGTTACGGAATTGCATAGTAATTCTCCTTAGGGTGTTTAATCGTTGCCGATTCAGTACCGGCCACAACACTATCCTCTATGCAGGATTACGGCCAACCCAAAGCAAACCCGGGAATCCTACAACAACCTGTTTTTACTTGGTTTTGTTTTTACCAACTCGCTCAGCTTATCCCAAGTTTGGGAAAATTTAGCCCCAGATTCCCAAATTTAAGAATAAAGAGGGAAGCTCAACACCACCTCCGAGCCCTGCGGCTTTATCCCGGCTCGCACATCACTACGCGCCCCTATCGATACCTCGCCTCGATGTGCATCCATGATCTTCTTCACGGTACTGAGTCCAAGACCGGTACCCTTCTCTTTGGTAGTAAAAAACAAATCAAAAAGTCGACCTGTAGGTTGCGACGGTAGGCCAACGCCGTCATCCCGCAGAATCGCTTGCGCCCACAGATCAGTACTTTCAATCGTTACAATAAATGTCCCATTTTGAGACATGGCATCAACGGCATTTTGAATTAGGTTAACTAAGGCTTGTTTAACCCTGTCAACATCGAGTCGCAGTCGAACCGGAGCTACTGGCAATTTTAACTCACAGCGGATTTGCTTGCCGTCGAAAACACCGCGATAAAGCTCCAATGTATTTTGCACCAGACCGCCCAAATCTATGTCCTGGCACTGCAAGTTTAATGGTCGAGCGTAATCCAAAATATCGGAAACTAAGCGGTCAAGTCGGCCAATTTCTCCACGCAAATCGCGCGTGACATGGCTTCGGACCTCGTCGCTGCTTTTCGATAGCTCAAGGCGAGCAAGGAGTAGCGACATTGCATTCAATGGATTACGAATTTCGTGCGCTAAACTTGATGCCAATGTACCGATCGCAGCCAAACGCTCACTCTCAAGTCGTTTGCGTTCGCTCTCTTCGAGACGCTCGATCATTCGCTCTTGGAACGCTGCTACCTTCCCTCGCATTTTATCAAATTCAGAAGCCAAAAATGCGACTTCATCAATCCCCTGCGGGATTGTAAATGGTTGCTTGAAGTCACCAGTTGCTACTCTCTGTGCGCCCTCAACCAGAGTCATGAGGGGCCGGGTGATAGAGCGCGTTAGGAGGTAGGTTAAAAGAATTAAGACACCAATAAGAAGTAAAGAGACAGCAACAATAACTTTGGCCGCAGACTTGATCGGCTTCACGACCTCTACCAAATCTCGCTCGACCACCACATACCAGCGCCTATTAGGAATCTTGGATACGGTGCCAAGAACCTGACTCCCATTAAAATTCGGATACTGCCCAACCCAAAACTCCTGATTTAAGTGCTTAATCAGAGGTGTTGCGATCAGATGACTTTCGAGCAGGCGATCGATTCCTGTCTTACCAGGAGTGATGAAACGAAGCGCTGAATCGATTAGGAAGGCATCCGTATTGGGCAAGACTCCCAGTTGTTGGTCCATAACATCATAAATCCAGGACATGTTTACCTGCCCGACAAGTACTCCTCTGGTCATCGTGCCATTATTAATCGGAGTCGAAACCAACTGGATTTTGCCTTCATCGGAGGTATAGATGTCAGAAAAATTGAACTGCCTTAGACCAGTAATGAAAAATGCCTGCTGCTTACCGGGGATGTCATACCAACTGGGATCAGTTGCACCAACGCAGACGCCATTACGGTTATAGATTGCTAGCTCTTCGAATAGCGCAAGGGATGTCAGTCTATTTTGTAAAAACTCCTCAATTTCTGAGCGATTAGGCTCCGCTTTACGCAATTCCTCAACTAAGAATCCATGGTGTTCAAGAGAGTTTAGCGTCTCTTCTATGTGATTGAGCTGCCTCTGCACCTGCCGCGACAGGTTAATGGACATAATGCGAAGTTCGTTCTCAGCATTTGACCTAATAGTCTCATCCGCAAACTTCAAACCAGTGATGCTAAACAACAGCGACACCGACACAAGAAGCAAAGCAAAGAAGGTAAAGATACGCCAGCCTATGCGACGCAGTGGGCGTGGCCATTTCACTTAGGTTCATCCGTTCTTTTAAATGAAATATCGAGCTCCTCCAGCTTACGATACAAACTAGACAAGCTCATGCCGAGTAATTTTGCTGCATCTTTTTTATCGCCTGAGACCGAAGATAGCACCTGCAATATGTGCTCTCTGGCGAAGACTTTCATGGCCTCATCCAACTTTTGTGGCACGGCGTTCGACAGCGCTGACTCGCTAAGAGTTGCGGGGAAATCATCAACATCGATACGTTCGGGATTTTTACTTAAAATAATGGCACGCTCGATAATATTCTCTAGTTCACGCACATTACCTGGCCAAGGATATGAGACGAGCTGCCGGATCGCATCGCTGGAAAGAGGCCGCATAGGACGCCCAAGTTCTTTAGTATACTTCTCGACAAAATGACGAGCCAGCATCGGAATATCGTCGCGCCTATCGCGCAGGGGCGGCATCTTGATCTCTACAACGTTCAAGCGATAAAAAAGATCCTGCCGAAAATTCCCGGCCGCCACTTCCGCTGTCAAGTCTCGGTTAGTCGCAGCAATAACCCGTAAATTAACTTTTATAGGTTTCGTGTCGCCGATTGGCGTGATCTCGCGCTCCTGGAGAGCTCGCAGCAATTTAACCTGCAAGCTTCTTGGCATGTCACCGATTTCGTCAAGAAAAAGTGTACCCTCGTTTGCAACTGCAAATAGTCCCTGCTTATCTGCAAGAGCACCGGTGAAGGCACCGCGTTTATGGCCAAATAACTCGCTTTCCAATAAATTTTCTGGCAAAGCACCACAGTTAATGCCGACAAATTTGTTACCAGACTGCGCACTCAAACGGTGAACAGAGCGAGCGACGACCTCTTTTCCTGTACCACTCTCTCCTGTAATCAGAACCGTCCCACGTGTGGCGGCGACCTGCTCAATAATTTTCGAGATATCAGTCATCGCGGACGATTCGCCCAGTAGAGTACCGGCATCACTCTGGCGATTCATCTCAGCGCGCAGGAAATTAACTTCCAGCTGCAAAGCCCGACGATCTCGAATAATTTCCAGACGCCGCAGCAACGATTCCACATTAAGCGGTTTTAATAAGTAATCGACAACACCGAGCCTCATCGCATCAATGACACCTTGGACATCGGCATACGCAGTCATAATGAGGATCGCAGCCTCTGGACAGACTTCATTTGCCTTGCGAGCAATGTCGAGCCCAGATCCTCCAGGCATACGGAAATCTGTCAGCACTACATCATAATTAGACTCGGTAAGGGCTGCAGTTGCCGACGGGACATCCTGCGCTACTATAACCTGATACCCGTCTTCAGCGAGGATGGAAGCCAGCGTATCACGCTGCACTTTTTCATCATCAACCACTAGCACGCTTAAAGGACGCATGGACCACTCGGACGTGAGATTGAATTGGGACCCAAACGATAGGTAGCATCACAATTTCAGCTTATGCCTGCTAAACCTCTAATAGGCATCTTGCTAGGTAATACTTGCAGTTGCAAGGCACAGTGCTGTCGATTTCAGTTGAGTACCAAAAGTAAACACTGCAGGCGCGTGCTGACACCGGTACCAGAGCCATATCCCAGAAATTTTTTGATCAATAAATTCATGATCTTAACAGTGGCCTCAAGTCGCCCCGCCAAGTCGCCGATGACTCTACTAGCAATGCTAAATAGAGGATCGCTAAATGACTCGTCTATTGACCCTGCTCTTAACGTCAACTTTCACTCTGCTACCTCTAGCAGCATGTGGGCTAGGTAATCCCTTTGGCCGCGCAGGCATGGATGTACGGACTGTGGGTGGTACACCGACCCAAGCAGCTGCTGATGCAAGGCCTATGTCTGAGCCACAGCCTGCCGCGGGACCTACGACACCCGCAAGTGGCAGTCCAGCAGTGGTTCCTATTTCGCCCACACCTACACCCGAACCAGAGCAGACAGAACCCAAAGTGGCCGGTCCCAAGTTACTGGCACTGACTGGATTTATAGTCGCAAGCAATCAAGTTAGTTTAACATTTGGAGCGCGGACAGATTGGACACGCGTGCAAGTCCGTCGCCTACTAGGCGAGACTCCTCCAGAATGCAGCTCCGGCACGATTGTGAAAGATGTAAGTGGTCCGTTCAATACTCCAATTGCCTTTACTGATGAGACAGGTATCGCCGCCCAAAGCTACACATATCGTGCGTGTTTTTATGACGAAAAAGCGCAAGTCACGGCGAGCGAAGACAAACCAACAGCGATTACCAAACCACAAATTATGTTTATCACTTCGCCAACGGTTATAGGTGATATGGGCGGTTCAGCCGCAGCGGCTGATAAGTTATGCGCGCCGTATGCCTTAAGAAGTCCTCGGGCTATGCTTCGTCGGGAAGAGTCCTGGCAGGCCGTACTTTCAGATAGTCATCTAAATGCAAGTGTTCGCATCAGAGTTCTGGGGCCGATAGTCGGCTCAGATTACAGTAGCGTTAATTCGTACCATACGCTGTTTCCTTCCCTAACAGAAATGTGGAGCACAGGACTCAGCCCAACCAGCGGAGCCGTGCTCGATACAACTGGTAACGCAACTCAATCACCTGTTTGGACGGGCTCCGATCAGACTGGAGCTTATATTGCCGACCGTGCTTGCACAGACTGGAGTTCCGCTAGCAGCAGCATATTCGGCCACACCGGTGATGCCTCAACTCTGAGTGGCCAAGGTTGGTTAAATGGTGGCGGAATAGAAACATGTGATCAGCAACGCGCGATATATTGTATCGCTCAACCTAAACCAATGCTGGAGGCAGTGACGTCCATCACCGCAGCGAACAGCATTGACCTCACAATAGCCCCCCAGCACAGTGGTCTGCTGATGGTTACATTTTAGTGCGCAGAAGAGCCGCGGCAGCCGGGCTACCTAGTGCTACATGTGACTCACCGCTCGACACACCAATTTACAGCGCACACCCATTATCAGCGGACAAAATCGAGTTCACAGATACTATGGCTGCGCCCAACACGGCCTATAATTATAGTGCTTGTCTACTCGATCAAGACGGCAACCTGATCTTCTCAACTCCAGCACTTTATATTGTATCAAGTCCGTGAATCTCTTCTTGAAGTGCTGAGTAATAATGCTAACGCAGCATCAAATCATAGAGCCATGAGACTTCACGCCAGACCGCGTCTAAGTTAGGTATTCGCTTTTTGAATAAACGTCTAATTTTGACCGTCGACACCTTATCCGCAATCACCTTTTTATAAAGATTAAAGCCAAGCATCTGCCCGATGACTCGACTCAAATGGTAATCTGTATCAGCGTCCAGCTGCAGCAAAGTACGCGGAAGTGCTTCTACCCTCTCCCCTTCTTTAGCAAGGGCTAACTCCATCCAACGATCAAATCTGAGCACTGCATGGTTCAAGCGCGATCTTTGATCACCAGCAGATGTGCGACGACGGCCGCGCTGTCTGCGGACCACTTGGCGGAAGTGATGCAGCTCCATACACTTGCGACGCGGGTTTAAAATCTTGGACGCAATCATACCAACCGCAGCCTTGAGCACTCGGCGATAAAAGTCTTCCGTTTTATTTTCACTGCTATCTTCAAAACTACTCAACAAAGCGTGAAGATATTGTCCCGCTGCTTCCGCCAAGTTATTAATCGAGATATCTGTCAATAATACCGTATTGGTTCGGGCTAGATAGTACACTCCGTCTATACTTGCCCGGCCAATGATCCTGTTGGCCTCTACCGAATCGACAGTGCCTTCCTGAGTCAAGTGCTGAAAAAAATCACCGCGGGGTGAAAAATGAACATGGAAGCTTTCCATGTCGCTGGCATCGATATTAATTTGCATGAATCCAGCAAGTTCTTTCACAAAACTTAGGAATTGGAAGTCAATATCGTAGGTTTCTTCTTGATGAATATCGAAGTCTTGATCGAAATCGGCCTCATGATTGCTTGTATGCCAAGCTCCCATGTGACGCATTTCTTCCCAAAGAGCGAATGATTGCCACTTCATCCATGGCGGGGTGTTCATGATGCAAAAAAATCTTTGCGTAGTCTCAGATATTCAGTTGATGCATGAGTGCTTGGACGCTTCTTACTAAAATAATAGGAATCGATATTGTTCAGCACGCGCATAACTTTGCCCTTGCTGCCGCGTCTCCGGTGTTCGACAGCCAAGGCTTTAGGAAGGTGGTCGTCAGCTAAGTGATACTCTCCGATGAGGCAGATGATCTTGTGCCCAGGGTAATTTTCTGCAGCATCAATAAGACACTTGGCTGCGTAACGATCGCGCACGAACAACATATCCCGACCAGCGTTGTCGGTATTAATCCCTATCACCGGTAGCTTCTTAGCCTTAGCATAGTCGAGAATCATTTTGAAATTTTGCCAGGGAAACCCCCACTCAACTGCGTAATTAATGCTATCGAGGAAGGCCTCCTCAGATAACTTGCCTGCTAAATAGCCGTCGATGAAGTCCTGATCAACGTGCTTAAACATTTCTAGAGCAATCACGACCTTATCAGTCCGCTGACGATCGACATAACTACGCAAAAGACGCAGTAAGCCGCGCTGCGACTGTCTAAGGGTGTGAAAGTCGCCGTAGAGAATGAACTGATGCTGACGTAACGCATCGAGAAGGTCCGCTTGAGTGGTGAATACAAACCGACTTGGCAGACTCCGTTCAAACTTAGCGGAATATGCCATTATGCGGCGAGAGCTATCCCCCACTATGGCACGTGCCTCTTTGAAGGCCTTATCATAGAGGGATTGCTGCAATTGCCTAAGTTGTGCCAGGGTTGTGGTTGGCACCTGAGATCTTTCGAAAAGTGGGATTTGAATTTAGGGCTGGAGCCTTTATTTTAACAGTACTCGGTCGCTTTTGCGACCCAAGGACTAACTGGGCAAATGCTGCCCAGACACTGCACAGGCATTGAATGGACTAGACCGCACAAGTTGACTATAAATCGGACGGGTATCCGTCTCCTTTTGCCAGGGTCCACTATGCGCCTGATCTTTCTAGGTTCTCCGGAGCCAGTTATAGCCCCCCTCAAAGCCCTGTTGGCCGCTGCTGCCGAGCGCGGTGACGAGGTGGTAGGAGTAGTCAGCCAGCCGGCACGCCCCGTCGGCCGCAGCGGTGCCCTGAGTGATCCGCCAGTTGCGGCCTTTGCCAAGGCGCATGGCATACCCACTCTGCAACCCACAAAATCTAGCGACCCAGAGTTTCTCGAGGCATTTTCGGTACTTCGCCCAGACATCGCGATCACTGCTGCCTTTGGGCAAATATTGCCGCCCGACTTCCTCCGAATTCCTAAGCGGGCGACCATAAACATTCATCCCTCATTGCTCCCTAAGTACCGTGGGGCTACGCCGGTGCCAGCCTCGCTGCTAGCTGGCGATGAGGTCAGTGGTGTCTCTGTGCTCTTTACCGTGCAAAAGCTGGATGCAGGTGCGCTGATCGTGCAAGAGCGGCTACCCATCCATCCTGATGAGACCACCGGCCAACTGACCGATCGCTACTTCGGTGCCAGCGGCCCTCTCCTGCTTAAAGCGATCGATAAATTGAGAGATCCACACTTCGTCGGCGACCTGCAGGACGAATCCGCAGTGACGCACTGCCGAAAGATAGAGAAAACCGATGGCGAAGTCGATTGGGAGCAGCCATCGACGGTGATTTACCGGCGCTTTCGCGCCTATGAACCATGGCCCGGCAGCTACACCCACCTAGGTGATAAGCGATTGAATCTCCTAGAGATTAAAGTGGATTCAGAACAAGCTTCGCAGCAGCCTCCTGGGACTGTTTCCTACGACAAAAAGCAAAGGCTACTGCGCGTAGCCACGGCCGAAGGGGATTTACTGATCGCCAAGCTGAAACCCGCTGGCGGTAAGGTTCTAACTGCAGAATCTTTCTGGAACGGCCTCAAGGACCGCACGCAAGTTAGGTTTATAAGGTTACCCGTATGAGTAAGAGAGGCAGCCCGAGTGCTCCCGCTCGCATAGCTGTTGCCGTGTCTGGCAGCGGCCGGAGTTTAATTAATTTTCTCCAGACGCATACGGCAGACCGAAACTTCATAGTGGCCGGCGTCATTGCATCAAGGCCAGACTGCCGCGCCGTCGAGATCGCCAGCACCAGGGAACTTGCTCTGTTTGTCGGAGATTTTAGTCCTAAAGCACCCTCCACTGCAGCCGCCGTCAAAGCTTGGCTGGAATTACAGGCGATAGACTGGATTGTGTTGGCAGGATTTCTGAAGCCTTTTCCCGTACTCCCTGAATATACAGATCGCATCGTCAATATTCATCCGGCTCTTCTTCCGGAATTCGGTGGTAAGGGCATGTATGGTGATCGAGTGCATGCCGCAGTACTGGCGGCCGGCGCTGCCTTTAGTGGCGCGACTGTTCATTATGTCAACGAACACTACGACGAAGGTGCGATCCTTGCACAAGTAACAGTACCGGTTTTACCTACCGATGACACTCACACGCTGGCAGATCGAGTATTTGCCGCTGAATGTAAACTTTATCCTGAAGTTCTCCAGCGCTTAGTCACTGGCGAGCTACCACGAAACGATGGAGATTTTGAGAGGTTTAAGTATGACGAGTTTTGAAACACGCCTTTCAAACTGGCGCGAAATATTTAGCGATGCTCTAGCAAGTCACATTCAAGAGTGCTACCTAGGTGAGGATCTAGTAACGCAGGCCACACGTTACGCACTGCTGGCAGGCGGCAAAAGGGTACGTCCACTTCTCTGCCTACTCACGAATGAAGCCTTGGGGGGTAAGTTGCCCCAAGCAATGACAGCCGCTTTAGCCGTCGAATTCATTCATACTTACAGCTTAGTGCATGATGATTTGCCAAGCATGGACAACGACGACCTGCGACGGGGCAAACCGACTGCACATAAAGTATACGGTGAGGCGCAAGCGTTGCTAGCTGGCGATGCATTACTTACGGATGCTTTTGGACTTGTTGCTGGTTCCGGAGCGGACGCATCGATAGACTCGCAGGCTAAGGTTGCCATGGTCCGAGAATTGGCAGCAGCCTCTGGTAGCCAAGGTATGGTCCTCGGCCAAAGCTTAGACCTATATTGGACTGCCAGAACCGGTGCTGAACGCCAGCATTTAGACCAGATTCATGAGCGCAAGACGGGCCGACTACTCGGCTGCAGCGCGGCTCTTGGTGCCATCGCTGCTGGGACGTCACCGGATGTGGTTCAGCGTTTCCGGTCATTTGGCGAAAGGCTCGGTCTCGCCTTTCAAATCATGGACGATCTCCTGGATGAATCCACTGCAACTGGCAAAAGCGTTGGCAAAGATAAAGATGCCGGCAAGCTAACATACCTTGCTATGATGTCCCCCACTGCCGCACGCGCTGCCGCCGAAAATCAGTCTAAATTGGCATTAGCAGAGCTATCCGGGATCGTGCCCAAGAATAGTGACCTAGAGCTATTTGCGCACTGGTTACTCAAACGCACCTTTTAAGGCGAGATCGCACGTGAATAAACTCACAGAATTGAACTACGACAGCAATGTATTGGTCTTCCGCGACAGACAAGCCGGGATCAGCGAAATCTACGACCCAGAGTCCGCCACTTTCAGCTATAATGCCTATTGTCTGGAAAAGAAGCTGATGAAGGAACTCTTTACCTGTGAGTATGATTTTCTCACGGACGCCCTTGAGGTGATCAATGCAGAATTTGGATCGTGGGAACTTGAAAGCTTTGACAAAAAAGGCTGCGGTAGCTGCGTGGCGAAAAAATAAGCTACTTAAAGCGCTGTGCCTCGTTTCGACATTTGCTTTTAACATGCGTTCACTGCCAGTAAAGGCTGCCAGTCCAGCTAAGGCGGCCTCGGAGACCTCCTCGACTGAGCAGCTCCGCTCCAAGATTTTTAAGGGCAGTGAAGGCACTGCCAACTGCCGTACATTAAAAACGGATCCGCGAGGGCAAATTGGACTGGATCCACGCATCGATCAGTTCATCGCTGATTTAATCCGTGCGATACGAACAAAAGATGCGCTGGTTCTGCAGCCCATGTTTCATCCTCGACTCAACACCGGACTTTTTGCACTCAAAGAAGCCCTGGCCAAAATTGATGCGACCTTTGGCGGACCATTGGACGTCTCTATTTATCGTCTCTGGGCAATAAACACGGTCGACGGATCCGCCAAAGGCCTTGAGTGCGTAGACGACAAAGTCACCGTTTATCCACATTACGGATATTCACTTGAATTTGGTCTATGGCTACAAGTCATGGGTCAAAAAGAAGTCGGCCGAATTTTTACCACGATCGTGCCGGTTGAAGACAAGTGGTACCTCGGTTCGTTTCAGTCACAACAGTGGACTCACGCTGGCAAAGATCCTAGCGCTTGGATCGATGATGCCGCTAAAGACGTAAGCAAAGGCCTTAAAGAATCTGCATATGTGAAATACGACATCGCGTCTAAGTTGTTAGAGAGCGGCCTAAATCTCAAAGCTGTAACAGCAGCTGACGTTGCAAAAGATCGCGACGCTTTATTTAACAAAAAAAGCTTTGGCGAATTAATCCACAAATTGTTGCCCAACAAGGATGTCGCTTACGCCGCAACCATGCTAGTCACGGACGGAGCCGGCGTACTCGTGCGCATGCATTCACCAGGTGAAATTTCCCTGGTTGATATGAAGGTCCGCTGCCGGAAAATTGCCGACACATTGGCTAAACAACCCTGGACTTCATCACTTGTCGGTGTCAGGTGTGCATACCTAATGCCAGGGGAAAAAGGCGAATTTGACGGCGGCATGGGCAGCCTATTTGTTCCGTTTAAAGACTCATAGGTTGGGCTAAACAATTGGCGAAACTTCGACGCTTGCCATCCAAATCATTTGAAATTAACGCAGCCTGGACCGCAGAGACGCCAGTTCAAGGCTGGCGCCATTACCGCATCAGCGGCAATAAACCTGCGAAAAAGGCCGAAAATCTGCCTCAGCGGCTGGAGATGATGGCGGTCTGTGACCGCGCAGTGCGCTTTTGGCTATCGCGAGATGACCTAATTAACGATCTAAATTGGATCCCCGGCTGGATTGACTAGTATAGCTCGCCCAACTTATTTCATGTATTTTAGGCACCACCTATTTAAGCCGCATTGCAAAAAATTGAGGCACGGAATGAAGTTATATTGGATCGCAGCCCTGCTTTTGCTGCAGGGATGCTCGCAGATTTACTATTCGACTTGGGAAATGCTAGGCAAACAGAAGCGCGACCTATTGCGCGATAATGTCGAAGATCTTTCCACCGATCAAAAAGAAGTACAGGAAGAAGTGCAGGATGCACTGACTCGCTTACGGACGCTCTACGGCAGCCCCTCGGAAAAGCTGACACAGGTCTACGACGACTTAAAAAGTGATTACGACAGCGCCAAAAGCAAGGCAGCTGCGTTGCATGCTCGCATTGAAAAAGTCGACGACATCGCCAACGACTTATTCAGTGAGTGGGATGCTGAGATAGGCAGGCTGAAAACACCAAAATACAAACAGGATAGTCGGCACAAACTGCAACAAACCAAGCAAAAATATGCCAAGCTAGAGGCCTCTGTACGCAAAGCTGAGAAAGGCCTAACTCCAGTTCTTGCAGCACTAGAGGAACAAGTCATTTACCTAAAGCACAACCTCAATGCGCAGGCACTAGGTGGAATTAAAGCAGAGCTACACTCAGTCGAGTCTGAAATAAAAACACTAAGCTCCGCACTGCAAAGCTCCATCCAAGAGTCGCAGTCATTCGTGAGCACCCTAAATACAGACGGACCCTCTACCTAGCGCTATAGGCCTGAATTAAACTAATGAGCGCTGGAGAGCTACCACTTCGCCGATCAACTCAAAAGGCTCATCAGAGGCGTAGATATTATTAAAGCGTGGATTCTCGGGCTTAAGGTACCAGCCCTCATGTTCCTCAAACATTAGTCTTTTAACCGTAACGTCTCCGTCTAATCGCGCGACAACAATGCTGCCCTTCTTGGGATCATTATTTAGCCGCACCACCAAGAAGTCGCCGTCGAGAATACCTGCGCCCATCATGCTGTCACCGGTCGCTTGCAGTGCGAATAAGTTTTTCGACTTCAGCGACTGGGTAGAGGACGCAGCAACTAAAGATAAAGACACGCGAAGATTACCAATGCGCTCCTCTATCGCCAATGCTGGATTGCCAGCCGGTACTTTCCCCAAAAGAGGAACGCTTAGCGCGTCATCGTCTAGCTGCACTACCTCATCGCCACCAGGCTGCTGACGCGCCAAAGGTGTCAAAATAAGAGCACGCGCCGATTGCCTTGAATTTTCGGTTAAAAACCCCTTGCGGCGCAAAGCCGTGACTAAATCTTGCGCTGACCCAATAGCTTTGTAGCCCATATGCGCACAAATCTCGCGCAAAGTGGGAGCAACCCCGGTCTTGGCGCTCGAGGTGCGGATATATTCTAAGGCTTTTGCTTGGGTCGTGGTTAGCTTAGTCATGGTCCCTACCAACCTCTAAATTAACCTTCAAGGCCGTAATTTTCAAGGAAGCGTTGGCGCTGCCTCCGACTTGGTATAACCGAGAGCAAGCAATCTCTCAAGTAAAGGCGGATGCGAATGATAGACCGCTGAGAATAGCGGGTGGCTCACCGGCATACCGGCGCTGGTCTCCCGTAGCTTTAACAATGCTGTTCCAAGCTCCTGTGAATTACCGATTTGCTCAGTCGCAAAGCGGTCGGCGGCAAATTCGTTATGCCGAGACAGTGCATTGCTGAGTGGCTGAAGGGCGAAATCAAGCAGCCCAAACCAAAGTGAAAAGACAACGAGCGCACCGTAGTTGGAGACCCCCCCGAAGCCAAAGGCGCGGTAAAACTCACTTAGCGGCAAGCACAGGCTAAGCACGTAAAACACCACACCTGTCATAAGCACGCCACGGATCAATCCCCAACGCACATGGTGCAGCTTGAAATGCCCGAGCTCATGCGCCAGCACAGCGACCACTTGCGAAGCTGACATTGCGTTAACCAAGGTATCGAATAAGACGATGCGCTTCTTGCCCAACACACCTGTAAAATAGGCATTACCGTGGCTCGACCGCTTGGAAGCGTCCATGATTGAGATACCCGCCGTGCGGAAGCCAATCTTCGTCGCAAGAGCCTCGATCCCATGCCGCAGCGCCTCATCTGTGACCGGAGAAAACTTATTAAATAACGGCGCGAGAAAAGTAGGATACAGCCATGCTGTTAGGATGCTGAAACCACTCATCGCAGCCCAAGCATAAACCCACCAATATTGGCCTGCCACCTGCATAAGCCAAAGTATTAGCGATAAGAGTGGCGCGCCCAAGACTAGGGCGATGCCAAGTCCCTTTACCCGATCAAGCCAAAAACCCTTTGGAGTCTGGCGGTTAAAGCCGTGCTTTTGCTCCAATACAAAAGTTCGGTAGTAGTCAAACGGCAGTCCAAAAAGGCTACTCACCATCCCGAGCAATGCGAAAAAACACAGCCCTGTAATCAACTCACCACCGTTCAAGGAGATACTGAGACTCTGCGCGTTGCGCTCGAGCCAACCAAAACCGCCACCGCTGAGAAAGAGCAGAGTTCCCGCAAGGGATATTGTTCCTGCTATGCGCGCAAAAAAGTACTTATCGTTACTATAGGCAAGGGTGCGCTGCATCTCATCAGAGCCGATGCCAAGTAGATCAGTCGCAGCTTGCTGCCTTGACGTGTCGCTATAATAGCGACGATTTAGCGTCGCTAAGGTGCGCTCTATGGCTAACTGAGCCAATCGTAAACTAATAAAAATCCATAAGATCATCTTTGTATCGAACTGAGGATTTATTACTGCTTCCACAGCCTCGGCCTCCTGGCAAATGGCTAATTTGGTGAGACATTAACACGTTGTCTCATCAGGGTCCTATCAGATATGGTTCGAGCTATTGGCTTAGATGCGAAGGTTCGACTCCATCTGCCTGCGCGACCAATCTCAGAGTAAGTAAATAGTCATAAAAGTAAAATTTCAACTATGACCACTATCTTTTCCCATCAGCATTTTTTGGACCATGTGACCGGCACTCATCCGGAATCACCGCAGAGATTAACCAGCATCCACGACACCCTCAACTCTGCAGGCTGGTTAAAATCCTGTCGACAAGGTGAAGTCGCTAAAGTGACTCTGGACGAACTAGCTGTCGTCCACACAGCCAAACAAATAACTGACGCTCGTGATTTGGCAGCTGCTGGTGGAGGCTTTCTTGACCCAGATACAGCCTTAAGCCCCGCATCATATGATGTCGCTTTGACTGCGGCCGGAACAGCTATTGCAGCCGTTGACACCGTAATGAGTGGCGCTGACGCTAATGCACTCTGCCTAATTCGCCCGCCTGGCCATCATGCCACTGCGGACCGCAGCATGGGCTTTTGCGTCTTCAATAATGTCGCAGTCGCTGCACGGCATGCCCAAAAAAAACATGGCGCAAACCGAATCCTAATCGTGGACTGGGATGTTCATCACGGCAACGGGACTCAAGATATCTTCTATGAAGATCCTTCGGTATTTTTCTACAGTATTCATCGCTTTCCATTTTATCCGGGAACTGGCGACGAAGGTGAGCAGGGCTCCGGCAAAGGACGCGGCACGACCTTGAACGTCCCGGTGCAATTTGGAGTAAAACGCGATCAATACCTTGATTTGTTCCAATCGGGACTAGAGCGCGCAGTTACGGCGGCGCGACCAGACCTAATTTTAATCAGTGCAGGCTTTGATGCGCACGTTGATGATCCAGTCGGCAACCTCGGTTTAAACTCGATCGACTTTGCAACGATGACAAAATCAGTCAAAGACGTTGCTAACACTTACTGCAACGGTCGCATCGTAAGTTGCCTTGAAGGTGGCTACCATCTGAAAGCTCTGGCCGACTCAGTCGCAGCTCACATTGGAGTCTTGGCGGAACCACGCCCATAAACCTAGCAACAAAACTCCACAAGAAAGCTGCGCCACTATCAGGTGATACGCGCAGCCACTCTATTTAACTTCTCGACTAGCTCACTCAGACGATCATTGTCACGGATCTTGATCGGATTTGGATGCTTACCCTCAGAAAGCTCATCTAAAAAGCGATAAACCGCTATCATGGTTCCTGCGCGCTGATCTGCGGCAAGACGCTCAGCGACACTATTTAGCTTGTTCGCCAAGTCCTGCAGCTGGTCTGATTCTCTCAGCTGGATACGCTGCGGCACGGTACCGGCCAAAACCTCATCAAGGTAGCGGTGAATCGACACCAAAGGTCCGTAAATTTCGTGGGTGTACCTAACTGAAACTAAAATCGTAGTGAGAACAAATAAAACGATCAAACTAGCGCAGGCTATGATCGGCACAGAAAACTTCTGCATAGTCACCAGGTTTTCACCCTCAGACAACTTAAAGTATACCGACACTGCCTCGTACATATCCCAAGCGTAGTAGCCAAACACTCCAAGGATCAAAAACGCAAACAGGAAGTTGACGAGTACAATGACCAGGCCAAGCCGAACCTGTTTATATGGCTCCACAAACCACGAGGCAAATCCCCGCCGCCGTCCCTTGTTGCCCATACGCGTCTCGCTCCCAGCTACTATCCAAAGAATAAAGGGTATATAGGGAGCTATATTATCACAGTTGGTCGCGATGTAACGACAGTGCCGCAGCCGCCGCTACTGCCGCCGTGACCGCACGCAAAATCCACTGGGTAAGACTGGCTGGGACAAATCCAGCAGCAATCAAGGCCAGCTCCTCACTCGGATCAAACCCTTTTTCACCGCCAATGACAGCCAGGATTCTTCCAGAGCTGATCCTTGTTATTGTACTAGTCAGGGGTGCATCGGTACCAGCTCGCAGGAAAACACGAACCCCCTCATCGCCAGTAGTCGCCCTCACAAGATCGGCTACCGAGTCATGTTCAAGCACCTGCGGCAACCAGGCCCGCTTACATTGCTTGACCGACTGCGCCACAATACGCTGCCAGCGGTCATGCACCTTCTGCCCTAATCTGGCCTTAGAAACACCCACTTGGCCAAACACATGGACTCTATCAACCCCCAACTCACAGAGCATGGGCAATATCTCATCGACAAAGCCCGGTTTTAACGCGCCAACGGCAATTTCAACAAGCACCCTAGGCTGATCCTGACGCTGCACCTGAGCAGCCGAGATGACCACCTCTTTTGCAGAGGCTGACAGGACTTGACCGCTGCCCCAGTTGCCGCGACCGTCGGTCACCTCAACATTAGTACCGACCTCTAAGCGCAAGACTTTAGCAAAATGGTGCGCCTCTTCACCCGCCAAACACCAAGTCTGATCTGGGCGCAACTCTCCTAGAAAGCGAAAAGTATGGGACATCGCTCTTTAACCTCAAACTGGCTTGGCCAAAAGCAGACAGCCCCAACCCGTGAGATCCGTCTGCCTGACCGCTGTAAGACCTGCCCGTATGCCAGCCGCTTTGACCTCCTCGGCCTCTTCGGTCAAGAGGCCGCTAAGAACTATCCGGCCTCCGGGACTCATCACCGCAGCCAAATCAGGCATCAGACGGATGAGCACAACCGCTAAAATATTGGCGAGCACTAAGTCGAAAGTCTTACCTTGGGGCAAGCTGCCCAGCACAAATTTGGTATCGACGCCATTAGCTCGAGCGTTGGTGTTTGCCGCTAGGATAGCATCGTCCTCAATATCAGTGCCTAGACAGTCGCCGTAACCTAGCTTCTTCGCGCCGATGAGAAGAATACCCGTGCCGGTGCCGACATCCAAGACCGAACGATTCGCCACATTGCGCCGCTGCTCGAGAAAATCAGCGCCGACCTGATCCAGACAAAGCCTAGTAGTAGCATGCTGACCTGTGCCAAATGCCATGCCAGGCTCGATTACCAAATCAATCAGACCACTCGTTGGCGCTGGAGTCTGCTCCCAAGGTGGGCAGACATAAAAGACATCGGTTGCAAAAGGCTTAAAGCTCTCCTTCCACCCTTCCATCCAAACTTCCGTTTCCATCGTCAAGATCTCAGTCGAAACTTGGCCGCTAAATGCATGTTCAAGTTTAACGCGCAGGTCATCTAACGACTCACGACTGTAGCGATAGATCGATAGCGGCGTTTGGTCGCCACCAAGCTCCGTGTAGTAATCTCTAGGTGGCTCGTCTTGATTCTGGTTGATATCGACCGTCAATTCACCCTCAACAAAGGATTCGACGCCATTGAGCAGCAGCCAATCGATCATCCGTTCCTTGCACTTAATGGCGGCGGCTGCCTCCCCGTCAAAGGTGACGCGGAGTTCATAGGTATGTTGTGGATGCATAAGCGGTAATCCTTGCGTCATGAGGGAGGAGCATTCGGCGTCGTGCTCGGGCCGCCGGGTTTTCCCAGTTTTTCGTGGAAGTTGCAAGAGCTGCCATAATAGACGTGGCTTCTGGCCTTGGGGCAGGCACCAGAAAATCCGGGCATTAGGATATATTATCAACGATTACTTATTGTTACGTTGAAGTGGCCACGCCAAGGAATGCCGCCTAAAGCAACCTCCGCCGGCGATGCGTCGATACTGACGATGACAGGACCGTAGCGATGGCAAACATACTTATAAATTTCAGTCACCAAGATGCCGCCGCCTGGCCCACTGTGCAGCCCCTTTCCTGTCACGATCTTGAGAGTAACAGGCCCGCCGTTGGTATGGGATGCCAGGCTAATTTCGCGGTCTAGATGACTTATGGCTTCGGTGACAGTCATGCCATGCAAGTCAATGAGCTTGCTACGGTCCTTCTTAGCTGGTCTAGACTTATTCAGCTGCGTCTTTTCGCTTTCACGCGGTTCTTTAGGGCGCTTTGGCAAGAATTCGCCGTTCTCTATGTGAGCACGAAAAATTTCATCGGCTTCATTAAAATCTTCGAATTGAATCGACGGCAGCTTACGAACGCTGGACTGCTGGCGCCGCTCACCCTCCTTTTTACCGTGGAATTTTTTTTTACTCACAAACGCAAGCTCCTGAATTCAATCCGAATGCCAGTCGCTACCAAAACATGCGCCATAGATCGAAAGCATGGACTCATCTATTGAAGCAGTCAACCGAAGGTCCACCTATTTACAGGGTCTAAGGTTTCCTATGTAATACGGCCATTAAAAGCTCGTCATCCGACGAGCAGGGAGCAGGAATCCACATGGCGAGACTAGAATATCGCGGCGAGACGATCTCTGATGTCCACACAATTAAGACGCTACTTGATGCAAACGCAATACCCTACGAACGCTGGGCCCTTCGCGAGCAAGTCACGACAGATGAGGAAGTTCTGCAGCTTTATCGGCCGGATATCGAGCGACTGCAACGCGAGCGAGGATACCAATCCGCAGATCTAGTGGCACTCAAGCCCACCACGCCCAATCTAGACGGGATACTCGCCAAGTTCACTAAAGAGCATCACCATACCGATGATGAGGTTCGCTTTACTGTTGCGGGTGAGGGCGTATTTGAAATCGCCACTTTTCACGATGATTTCCTGAAATTCACTGCCGAGCCAGGAGATCTCATCGTGATCCCTGCATATCGCCGTCATTCTTTTTATCTGACAGCTGCCAGAGCAATCAGATGTATCCGGCTTTTCGAGACCTCAGCGGGCTGGGAAGCGATTTATGAAAAAAATTTTTAGCGGGCGTTGACAAATCAAAACCGGAAGTCCAGACTGACTGACTCAGCCTTTGACACGTACCGTTTTAGGGTCCGTTTCATGGGGATTAGCGATATATGGTTAGGACATGGATCTGGCTCCGCCGCTCCCATCTATCCACTGCTTATCCTCATGTTATCAACATATTATCCACATGCCTAAACCACTGGTAACCAGCCAGATTTATTGAGCAAATTAGAGCCATGTCCACCTCACATGACCATATCGATCAGTTAACCACTTTAGGCCGAGCCAAAGGCTTCCTTGGACGCGAATTTCTCACGTGGATCTGGTACATCGCAGAGACCTCGCGCGAGCGTCTTAAGCTGCCAGTCGACAGTCGGGATCTAGAGGTCGATTTGTGGGTCGATGACCGCCTGGTGCTGGAAGGCACCGCAGCGATGAGTCATCAAAATGTGATGAAAGGTGGCGATCCCAGCCACAGCAGGGAAGCGGCAGCGTCTTTATCTACGGGCAAGACGGTGCGGGAACTAAAGTTGGGACTCAGAGTGAAAGATGGCGGCGAATACTCGGCCATTCTTGGGTGTGATGATCTGAACCCCAGATCGCTTAAGTTGCCTTCGCCGGAGCCCCAAGAGGGCCAGGATGGCGAAAAGAAATCAGCTGCAAGCCTCCCACTGGCGGAACGTCTGCAAGCTACTGCGACTTTCGCTGGAATTCTTGATGCATTATTCGCCCGCTTTCTTGATACGAGGGTGGCTCCCGAATGGGAAAAAACCGTACTCAGCGATATGCGGGAATGGATAAAGCAGCGGCAGAACAAACAGGATTCTGGTACGCTTCACTAATGCAAAACCCCCTGTCATTTGCATTTCGACAGCTACCTGAACGCTTCAGGATGCCGGCTAATCACGCCCGGACCCTGGTTCAGGACACAGTCCGCTGTGATTTGACCAAACAAGCCAGCGCCATGGCTTACGTGACTCTTTTATCTTTAGTCCCGTCGCTCGTGGCGATATTCTGCGTACTCTCCCTATTCGCTCCGCTGCTTGGCAAGGGATCGGACCTAATCGACACAGTCCGCGAATTTATTCTCGAAAACCTTGCCGCGGAAAGTGGCGAGGCTGTCGTTAAATACCTCGATAAAATGATCAGCAAGATCAGCCTAGCAACCATCGGCTGGTCAAGCTTCGCCAGTGTATTGGTGACCTTAGTCCTATTGCTTCGGCAGATAGAAGAAGCTCTAAATCGGATTTGGCTTGTGCGTAAAGGCCGCAACGTCTTCATCAGATTCATGTACTTCTGGACCTTTTTAACTTTAGGCATGGTCGTAGTAGCCGTAGTCGTAGGTTTCACCGCTGGGCTTAGCTTTCCAACTTTATTCTCAACTACAACAGCTGTTCCAGCGAGCAGTATCGCCAGGTTGTTCGCGACCATCACGGAACTACTTGGCAGCTTCATCTTTTTCTTTTTCCTCTACAAAATCGTCCCCAATTGCGCCGTTGGCACAAAGAACGCCGCTATTGGCGCGGCCGTGGCAACGTCGGCACTACAACTAGGCGGCCGGTTGTACGGGCTCTATATTCGCGATGCAAAAAACTACGAAAACCTTTACGGCGCATTGGCGCAGGTACCAATATTTCTCCTGTGGCTTTATATCGGCTGGGTCATCATTCTGATCGGAGCGCTGGTAACTTGGCGGCTTCAGGAAGGCTTCCCGCAGCCAAATGAAGAAGAGGCCCTCGACCAAAGCAAATCGCCAGTAGAGCAATTGCGGAACACACAAGTTAAGGCGTCGCTGCCGTGGATCTCGCTCTTAGCCATACATAAACAATTTGAATCTGGTGACGGTAAGGGACTTAGCGGCCAAGATCTCGCACATGCTCTACGTATGCCCGTGACTTGGGTGAGCGAAGCACTGGACGCCCTGCAATCACTTGGCTATGTGATCGCAGGCAAACAACAGGCCGCTATCGGGAGCGCCTCCCCACTCGTCACAGACCCGTACTTCCCAACATCGCCAGCCACCAACCTGGCCGTGACCAAGGTCAATAAAGATTTAGCCAGTCCCATGGAGAAGTGGCTCGAACACTGGCACTATGACGCACCGCTAAATCTGCGTAAGGCTGTAGGGATGGTCAACATGTTAAGGCACGATCATGGACAGACGACGATCAGCGACATATTGCAGAGCCTCTAAAAATATTTAGCTAATCTCACGCACGCGTCGTGATAGCTACAGCCGTGCCAGAACCACCACTCGCACTGTCGACTGGGGCGTCGTTTCGCTTTTCGGCACTCGCACGGTCTGTCCATCGACTTGAAAGTTAAAGTTAGCAGCACCATCAACATACACCTGAATGATCCCATTTTGAGGAATCTGCTTCACCAAAGTAAATGTCTCGTAGTGCTGTTCGACATATTTATAGTCAATCGAAACATTACCCAATGACTGAGCGTCGCAGCGGTAACTGACTTGCTTGCCGGTAACGACGATATTTTTGAAACAGTCGCCCCCCCCAGATTCATCTTTAAGCTGCACACTGTCTAGCAAGGGCTCGTATGCCAAATCATGAGTCAGCAGAGTTGTCCCATCACCGTAGTTATAAGTCACAATGACATGGCGATCATGTTTCACATCTGACTCGTCAAATACAATTTCAGCACCGCTGACTGTCGCAGCCAGAGGCTCGTTGGTGTCCTTGTCTAAAACCGTGACTGCATACGGCTTGGCACCAGCTGGACCTTCAATTGCTGCATATCTGAGGATCTTCGCGTCGCTGCGCACATAGGAAAATGTAATCTCCGCATCGTCTGGTGGAGGAGTAGAAAATTCTAAGGAATGCGTTGACGGATCCAAGACAAAGTCATCGATAGCCTGACCGTTGATTGTCACCTTGACAGGAGCCGGACTCATGCTGATAGCACCGACATCAAAAGAACGTTTCAAAATTCCATCGGTACGATATTCAACGGCAATGTGAGCATAGTTTGCCGGAGCCTCCTCAAACTGAATGCTGCCGGTAGTTCTGTCGTAACTGAACTCAGTTGCATTCAGCACAGATCCATTAACCACGACTTCTAGTGTCTTCGGATCCGCCTTCTCACTGAGAGTAATGGAAGAGAAAATCGGGACTGGGTCGTGGCGATAGGATATATGGAGTGTAGTTTGAGCTGCGGTTACCCGCGTCAACGTGAGTACTGATCCCTCTATAATAAAGTCAGTACTCGGCACACCATCAATAGTCACATGAACAGAATCTAAAATTGGAATATTAGGCAACTGAAACTGACGCCTAACCACTCGCGCTGCATCCGTTGCGATGGCTTGCAAAGTTGCCGAGTAGTTATCTTGGCAAATACTGTTATCAAAACCGCCGACAGCATTCATCACTTCAAGAACTCGATTAGCCGGCCTCTGTGCGTTGCTATAACACTGCATGTCATCGGGGCGCCAAGTTAAAGAATAAACTCGCGCCATGCCTTCTGGTCTTTGCGGCGGTGTCAAAATTCGAATTAGATCAGAAGGCCGCTGACCCTGAGTACAAAGTTCACTATCAAAGTCTTTCGGCCGAGTCGGTAGACCCGTAACCGGATCAATTGGTTCCGGACAATAACTATCTTCGTCAGTGACAAAAACGATCCCTAGCAGCGCGTTTGGCCGCAACCACTGGTTGTTACCGTAAGCACAAGTACCGGTGAGATGTTTGTATGAGTTGAGGATACTTTCTTCATTATCCGAGCCCCGGGCACCGATATTTATAATGGTGCTGAGAAACTTGCTGGTAGCATCAGGATCTCCCTTACGGATCGGTTGGCCACCCGGTCTACCGTTGGTTCCGTAAAGCTGACAGCCATCAGCATTAAGTAGATTCGGGTTACTTGGGTTATCAGAGGTAATGATGCCAATCTGCCAGTCAACTGACTGCAAGTTACCTATAAAGTCACGCATGCCAACAGCCAACATTGCTTGCACGGCAGCCATTGAGCTTGAATTATCGACTACGACCAATAAATCAAGCTCGGCAGAAGAGCTAATCGCATAGTCTTTAATGGTCACAGATCCGGGGTGCCCCTGAGTGAAGGACTCGGATATTGGCTTTCTAGCGACCTGCTTGAAAGTCAATTTAACTGGAGGTTGTTCCTTCAGGGTGAGCTCATCCTGAATCAGTCCGAAAGCTGGCTTGTAATTTGTGATCGCTTGGTTGATGAGCCCTGCTTTAAACGACTCGTCGTCGACCACCACGGCCGCCTTGGCCTCGATTGAGTTACCCGCAAATTGCGCCTGACGTTGGTTACATGAAGACCCAGCAATCACAAGTACTGCAATTGCCGCGCAGCAAAACTTAAACGTCAAAGATTTAAAGTTAGGTACCAAATGCCGCCTCTAGTGCTTAGAATTAGCATGTCGGTGCCGCTACCTGAGGGCATCTACATGGTCTTGCATCTGAGGGATCGGGGATTTAAGCCTAAAACTTTAATTTAAAATCATGCCAACGACGGGTTGCCGGCCGCAATTGGCAGCATCTGTATTGGCTCGGATTTTACAATTTTCTCAGGATTCGAAAGTAAAGGCTGGGGGATCCGAACGTTGAACACGGCACCTTCGCCTGGGCGAGACTTAACCGCAATACTTCCATTATGAAGCTTAACTAAAGCCATCGCCAGACTTAACCCGATCCCCGTACCACCCGCAGCACGATTACGCGCAGTATCCGCGCGGTAGAAGGGGTCGAATATATAGGGCACGGAATCTTCCGGGATTCCCTCACCAAAATCAGCGATTACAAAGATGATGTCCGTGCCATCCTCTGCCATGGAAAATTCCACGGTACTCTGAGCGGCAGAGTGCTTGGCGGCATTAAGCAGTATATTTTTAAGGGCCAAAGTTAAATAGCCTGGGTTAGCAAGGAAACGGTCGTTTACCGCAACGGATGTGTGCAGATTAACACCACGCCCTTGATAAACAGGCTGCACAACATGAGCCAGCTCTTCTACGAAATCTGATGCTGAAAGTTCCATCCAACTCATCGCCACGGCTTTACTCTCAGCCCTAGCAAGCAACAGCAAATCTTCGATAATCCCAGTCATGTGGTTTGCTTCACACATGATTGTGCCTAGTGATGTCCGATAATCCTCCGGCGAACGTTCGCGACGTAATGCCAGCTCAGCTTCACCCTTGAGCACTGCCAACGGAGTCCTCAGCTCATGAGACACATCGCCAGTAAAGCGGCGTAGACGCATAAAAGCGTCCTCTAACCGATCCAACATCTCATTAAATGTTTGGGCGAGTTGACGTAATTCATCTTTTGCTGGTGGCAGTGGCAACCGAACACTCAAATCATCACTGCCAAGTTTTTTAGCTGCTTCACTCATTTGAGTCACTGGACTAAGAGAGCGCTTGGTCAACAGGTAACCGAATACTACCGAAAGAACGACTCCAAACGGTAGGGACGTCCAAAGTACCCATACGATCTCTCGCAGGGTGTGAAAGGTAGAATCAAGCGTAGCTCCGACCTGGATAAATTCGCCTGTGAACCGGCCAAATCTCATCACCGGCAAAGTCACTTGGCGCAATGGCGCGTCCGTTTCTCGACGTGGTGCAAATGTTTCTAAAGTCTCTAGACCTCGCTCAGCCCTCGCGAGCGCCTTGGGAGTGACTGGTAAGCTAACTCGCAAGTCGGTCTTAATGCTGATCTTGCCGGAGAGATCAACCAGCTGCGCATACGGCTGAATATATTTTTCACCGAAAAACTGATTAAGGAAGCGCTCCATGAGCGGCGGACTAAATCCGCGGACAAAGCGAGCGTCTCGAATCGACTGTGCCGACACCAATAGCGAAGCATCGACAGATCGCAATAAATTGTGCTCAACAACCCGGTAGAGACCGAACCCTACGCAAAGAAACAAAAGGGCCATCCAAATGGCATGGCCCAGCGATAGGCGCAGTCGAACCGGAATGCGGTCAAGAAACATGAGTCGTGTGTTCCCTAGATTGATTAACAGCTGCCGCAGGAGGAATCACAGACCCTGGGCTCGCTTCAACTCCGGGCTGCGCACCTGCCTGAACATGCGGTAAATCTAACATATACCCATGACCACGTACGGTTTTGATAAGAGGCAAGTCAAACGGTCGATCCACTTTATTTCTTAAGTAGCCAATGTAGACATCGACGACATTGGACGTTGGCTCGAAATTCATATCCCAGACATGCTCGCTGAGCTGCGTGCGGCTGAGCACTGTGCCAGCGTGCCTCGCCATGTATTCGAGCAAAGCATACTCCTTGGCTGTCAGATGGATGATCTGACCTTCCCGAGTAACTTCTTTCCGGCTAGGATCGATGCGTAGTGCTCCGGCCTCGATCACCGTCGCCATCTCGCCCGTCTGGCGCCGCAGCAGAGCTCTAACGCGCGCCAACAATTCATCAAGGTTGAATGGTTTGGTAAGATAATCATCTGCCCCACGGTCGAGTCCTTTGACGACATCTTCCTTAGCGTCACGCGCAGTCAAAATCAGTACCGGTGTTGCTAAGCCTCCGTCGCGCAGAGTCTTGAGCACCTCCATACCATTTTTCCTTGGCAACATCAGATCTAGGATAATGAGATCATATGGATTCTCGAAGGCCAACCATTCAGCCTCCTGGCCATCGGGCGCATGATCGACAGCGTACGATTCCTCACGTAATGTGCGAAGAAGGATACTAGCTAAGGGAGCATCGTCTTCAACCACGAGGATTCTCATATCGTCCCCCCAATTTTCTTTAGCATTCTATGCCGTTAACATGACTATCTATATTGATAGTCGCCTGAAAACTAATATAAATCAGATTAAATTAGAAGAGGGTGAGGAACTCATCACCAATCTCATTTTCTCAAACTAAAGATATAACCCACTAATTTCAAAGAACTAGACACCACAACAGGGAGCCAGGATTAGATGAAAAGCCTTTGCAGTTATGCTCGCACTTGCTCGGGCTGTTCCAGTCTCCAGGTAGCCTACCCCAAACAGCTGCGCGACAAAGCCCTCAGAGTTCGCAAAGCACTTAGCCCTTTAGTTCAAAACAATCCCGATTCAGATGTATTTGCAGACATCGCCGCCAGCCCAGCACCGCTCGGGTACCGAGCCTCGACTAAACTATGCTTAGATGAAGACAACTTTGGCCAAAGGCGCATTGGGCTTTACCAACAGCAGTCTAAGACGGTCGTCGACATACCCGAATGCCCGGTACACCATCCAGCGATCAATAAACTAATTGCTAAGCTTTTCTCCAGCAGGGCACCAGACCTGCCGGCTCCGTTCTATCAACACAGCAAACGCGGCTTTCAGAGCGAGCGTTTGAAGTTTCTTACCGTCCGTTATAGTCCCAGCAATCAAGCTGCAGCGATCATACTGTCCCACACCGGTGTCGACATAGCGGTGCTGAAAAAATGGGCGGCAGCACACAGCGACAAAAAGCTAAGTATTTATGCTAGCCAACTTAACAAAGCCGATGACACCCGCATCATTAGTGCGGATGTGCAATACCTAGGTGGTCCTGAACGCGTGCCATTCGCCATAGGTGAGCGCTACTTTGACTTAAGTCCGCTGGCTTTTTTCCAGGCCAATTACAGCCTCAATGGCGCCTTCATTAAACACATAGCCGGTGATCTTTCCGGCGATGTGCTCGTCGATCTTTACGGCGGATTTGGTGCCTATAGTTTCGAGGCAGCACCCGGATTTAGCCGCACTTATCTGGTCGATGGTAATCAAGATGCGATTGCCGCAGCAAAAACCCAGCCGCACTCGCCAGATAACCTCGTCGCGGTACACGCATCGGTTGAGGATTTTTTGATGCGTCACCCAGGATTTAATAAAGATAACCCAAAGGTTACTCACATCATCGTAAACCCACCGCGCACCGGGATTTCACCCAAAGTAAGCGGTTTTCTGGCGAATCCAACAAAATTGCCGCGTCTACGGTATCTAACCTATGTCTCTTGCAACATAGAAACACTGGCTCGTGATCTTAAAGTGCTGACCAAGTCGGGCCGATGGAGATTAGAACAAGTAAAAGCATTCGACATGTTTCCTCAGACGGAACATGTCGAAGTAGTGGTCAAATTAAAAATGGGCTAGCCTCGGCGAGGAGCTTACGTAAAAGCGCTATTTTCTTTGGTCGTTAAACCAGAGGTAGCGCCGACTTCGCTACCATTTTGATTGAAAAACTTAGACAACGCTTCGGTCTCGAGCAGGTCGGCGACCGAACTGACCACAAGATCTGGACGATAAGAGAAGTTACTTAGCTCATCCTTACGAGTGCCTCCGGAAAGCACTAGCACTGAGAAGTAACCCATTTGGGTGGCGCCCAGAATATCAGTTTCCATGGTGTCACCGATCATAATCGTCTCGGCAGTGCGTAAGCCCAGCTCTTTACGAGCGGCTCTAAACATCACAGGACTTGGCTTACCGAGGCTAAATGCTTTTTTGCCGGTGGCAGCTTCCAACATGGCGACAATAGCACCACAACCTGGCCTAACACCGCCCTCGGTCGGACAGCTTGGATCCATATTAGTGGCGATCAACTTAGCACCGCGACCAATCAGCTTCACAGCCTTCTCGATCAACTCAAGAGTCATGGTGCGGCCTTCGCCAACAACGACATAGTCCGGATCATTATCGACGATAGAGAAGTCGTATTCATGGAGAGCGTTAGTTAATCCGCCCTCGCCAATCACGAATGCTGTCCCACGCGGAGTTTGAGAAGCGAGGTATTGCGCAGTAGCAATGGCGCTGGTAAAGACGTGCTTCTCCGTGACGGGGATTCCCATCCGGTGGAGCTTTGCCACCACATCACGCTTTGTTCTTTGACTGTTATTGGTAAGAAATAGGAAGGGAATCTGGTCATCTAGGAGACGGCGCACAAATTCTATAGCACCAGGAATAGGCTGATTGCCCCGGTACATCACGCCGTCCATATCAATGAGAAATCCATGAGCCATTGTTACTTCCCTCCGTGTCCACGCTAGTGGTCAACTATGCAATAATTATGGCACACTCATGATTGGTACGAAAGTTTATATTATCTATTAATAGCATTCATTTTGAGAATACCCCATGGAGCTGAATCACCTTAAGTACTTCCACGCCGTAGTAAAGGAAGGCAGCTTCACCCGCGCGGCAAAAGTCATGCGAATCCAGCAACCTACGATCAGTAAAATGGTCCGGTCTCTTGAAGAAGAGCTGGGAGTCGTGTTGCTTGAACGCTATCGCAGCGGGGTCCACCTAACCCACGCGGGTGGCGAGATTTTCAAACGCTGTGAAGAAATTTTCCAAAGCGTCGAGGAGATAAAAACGGTCTCCGGCCAAGAAATGACCGAGTGCCAGGGCGCTCTTTCTTTTGGCTTAACTGACTCTGCGGCCAGTACGTTGGGGCCAATGGTCCTGGACGACTTTCTCGCCCGCCATCCGAAAGTGAGACCATCACTATTTTCCGGTGCCTCGAATTTAATCTGTAACGAACTGATAGAGGGCCGAGTCGAATTCGGTCTATTTTTCACAATCCCCAACAATGACGATTTTTTTGTTAAAGAACTGATGAAGATCCCATTTCAAGTGGTCATCAGTAACGAACATAAGCACAAAGCAAAGCTTCGCTCACAGTTCATCATTTCTCGCGACATTGACTATCCAAAGTCGCGCCCATTTCCCGTCCTTGAAATGCTTAAGAAGAACAAAGTTACCTTTGATGTTGCTGCTTCTAGCAACAATCTAGATTCACAAAAGCAGATGGTGCTACAAGGCTTAGGCGTAGCTCTCTTGCCACGCTTTATGATCAAATCAGATATCGCTGCCGGCACACTGTCTGTGCTCTATCCGAAAAAAGAATTCGCTTACAGCCTAAAACTAGTCACACGCAAAAGATGGGTATTGTCGAAGAATGCCGAGACTTTTCTCGAATTCTTCAACAAAGTCATTGGAGAGCTCATCTAAGGTTGGTGACATAAAATCACTTCTGCAAATAACGCTCGATAGCAACCGCAGCTTGTCTGCCCTCTGCAATTGCCCATACGATTAGCGATGCGCCGCGCCGCGCATCACCCGCAACAAATACGCCAGGCAAAGTCGTCATACCGTTGCTGTCACCAGCAAGAGTCCCATTTGGACGTTGAACTAATCCAGGCGTAGAACTAGCGAAGCCTTCTGGCACACCAACAAAGCCGATAGCGAGTAAGACTAAATCGACATCAAGAGTGAACTCGGTGCCCGGCTTATGAACGACCTGGCCATCCCGCAACTCGCACTGAATTGCATGTAGTTGCTGAACCTTGCCGTCTTGACCAGAAAAACCCGTAGTGATCACCCCGAAAATTCGTTCACAGCCCTCTTCATGAGCATGCGATACCTTTAAGTTCTTCGATGGAAGCGGCCAGAGTGAGTCACTGGCTCCCTTCACATCGGGCACTGCTGATAACGAGAGTTCGTGAATACTTTTGGCGCCTTGACGTCGGGCGGTGCCAATACAGTCGGAACCTGTGTCACCTCCACCGATCACTACTACCCGCTTGCCTTTAGCGCTGATGGTTGGCGGTGAACTCTCACCACTGTGAGCTCTATTTTGCTGACAAAGATAGTCCATCGCTAAATGGACGCCACCCAACTCACGTCCAGGAGTCACTAGATCGCGCGGTGCTTCGGCCCCGACAGCAAGAAGGACAGCATCGTAGTCGCGGCGAAGATCTTCGAGCGAGCGATCTTTTCCGATCGTCACACCCATCACGAACTCGACGCCTTCCGCTTCCATTTGCTGAATCCGGCGGTCAACGACACTCTTTGCCATTTTAAAATCGGGAATTCCGTACCTTAACAGACCGCCCGGATGTTTAGCCTTGTCGAAAACACTCACTTGAAATCCACGGCGCCTTAATTGCTGCGCAGCGGCAAGACCAGCCGGTCCGGAGCCAACAATAGCAACTCGCTCCGGCCTCAGCACGGCAGGGACCCGCGGCGAGACCCAGCCAGATCCGAACCCTCGCTCTATGATAGCCAATTCAATTTCACGAATCGTCACCGGCGATTGCTCGCGATTTAGCACACAGGCATTCTCACAGGGCGCAGGACAAAGAAAGCCAGTAAACTCAGGAAAATTGTTTGTAGCGTGAAGAGAATGTAGCGCCTCGTGCCAATGTCCTCGCGACACCATGTCATTCCATTCGGGAATTACATTGTGTACCGGGCAACCGAAGTCACTCTGGCAGAATGGAACACCACAATCCATGCAGCGGCCAGCCTGACGGGCGCTTTTCTCATAAGGTACTTTTTTAGGCCCTATGTATTGCCAATCATGAGCTCTCTCCTGAATGGGACGATAAGGCGTCTTTTCACGTGGAATCTTCAGAAAACCAGTTGGCTCAGACATGGCGATGAACCTCGTGCGACACAGGGCGGCGAGCCGGTGAGACAGGTGCTGTCGCCGCCTTCTTTTGATCAGAAGTGCATTCTTTTTTTGGAGAAATTTTGACGAATTTTGGCAGATGCCAATCCCAGTTAGCCATGATCGCCGACGCCTTTGCACTATGCGTGTGACCAACATGGCGGTTTATAATCTGCCTAAGTAGCACTGCATCGGACTGATCCACATCGGATGTCATCCGCTGAATATCCACCATTCCAGTGTTACAGCGCAGATGGAATAGTCCGTCCGTATCTAAAACAAAAGCCAGGCCGCCCGACATGCCGGCACCAAAATTACGACCGACAGGACCTAGGACAACGACAACTCCACCAGTCATATATTCACAACCGTGATCACCGACGCCTTCGACGACAGCCAGAGCTCCGCTGTTTCGAACGGCAAAGCGTTCTCCTGCTGTTCCTGCGACAAATAGCGATCCTGACGTGGCTCCGTATAAGGTAGTGTTACCAATCAGTACTGGGGCCTCCTGATCAAACAAAGCCTGACGAGGAGGCGCCACGATCAGCCTGCCGCCGCTGAGTCCCTTGCCTACATAGTCATTTGCTGCCCCGACCAAATAAGCGCTAACTCCACCGGCTAGAAAAGCTCCAAACGACTGACCGGCAGTTCCTTCAAAACGCAGCGTAATACTACCGTCTGCTAGCCCGCCTGCACCGTACCGCCTAGCAATCTCGCCCGACAATAATGCGCCTGTAGAGCGTTGAGCGTTATTAATACGACGCGACAGCACTACCGGAGTCTTGTCTTCCAAGGCTGGTCGACATTGAGATAAGAGAGACTCATCGTAATCATCTGGCCTGAAACCTGCGGCAACGACCACAGCCCTGTGCTCAACCTCTGGCCTATGCAGAAGTGGCGACAAATCGATATGCTGAGATTTTGCCGGGCCTTCCATGCGTCTCTGATGCAATAGATCGGTGCGTCCCACCAGCTCACTAAACGATTTGATGCCAAGATTGGCCATGATCGATCGGGCCTCTTCTGCAACAAAAAAGAAGTAATTAATCACATGCTCAGGCTTGCCGCTAAAGCGCTTTCTTAGCTCTGGATCTTGCGTGGCGATACCCACTGGACAAGTATTCAAGTGACACTTGCGCATCATAATACAGCCCTGCACGATGAGAGGAGCCGTAGAGAAACCAAATTCATCTGCACCTAACATCGCTGCAATGACAACATCACGACCAGTACGAAGTTGACCATCAGTCTCCAGAACTACTCGGTCGCGCAAACGATTAATGATCAACGTCTGATGCACTTCAGCTAGGCCTAGCTCCCAAGGTGCTCCAGCATGTTTAATTGAGCTGAGAGGTGAAGCACCGGTGCCACCATTGTCGCCGCTAATCAAAATCTTATTTGCACCGGCTTTAGCCACGCCTACAGCAACCGCACCAATTCCAGCCTCAGAAACCAGTTTTACCGAAATACGTGCACGGGGATTGGCATTTTTAAGATCGAAAATCAGTTGTGCCAAATCTTCGATTGAGTAGATGTCGTGGTGGGGCGGCGGAGAAATCAGTGAAACACCAGGAGTCGAGTGTCGAAGCTTTGCAATCTGGGCATCTACTTTATGACCAGGCAGCTGACCGCCCTCACCCGGCTTAGCTCCTTGCGCTATCTTGATCTGGATTTCATAGGCATTGATCAAATAATGAATCGTTACGCCGAAACGACCGGAGGCAACTTGTTTAATCGCAGAATTCTGCGAATTGTCTTTACTAACTGAAGCAAAGCGAGCTGGATCCTCCCCACCTTCGCCAGTATTACTCTTACCACCAATACGGTTCATCGCGACGGCGAGTGCTTCATGGGATTCCTGGCTGATCGCACCAAGTGACATGGCACCCGTCGTGAATCGCTTAACGAGATCTGCTGCGGACTCAACATCGGCAAGCTCAATCGGTGCCTTTGTAGACACTGGCGCAAGTAAATGGCGCAAGGCTAGAGGCGAACCGACGTCTGCGTTGGCAATTGCTTGAAAATCCGAATAGGCCTTAAAGCTGTTCGTGATCGTTGCATGCTGTAAAGTCGCGATAGCTTCTGGACTCCAGCTATGAGTCTCGCCGGCGTTTCTGTAGTGAACATAGCCACCAGGAGGCGGCAAATCCCCAACAGATGTCGACTTTTTAAACCCTGTAATGTGGCGTGTGAGCGTTTCCGTCGCTAGCTCGTTAAGCGTTAGCCCACCTATCCGTGCGCTGGTGTCGGGAAAATAATCATCAATGAGTTCGTCCGACAGTCCGATCGCTTCGAAAATCTGCGCCCCACAGTACGATTGCAGGGTAGTGATTCCCATCTTAGAGAGGATCTTAGTGACCCCCTTACTGATGGCTTTTATATAGCCACTGGTAGCTTCTTGCGATGATACCCGCCGGCTCAGTCCACCTCTTTCCACAAGATTTTTAACACTAGCAAGAGCCAGATACGGAGCTACCGCGACAGCACCGTATCCAAGCAAACAGGCAAAATGATGTGGGCTACGAGCCTCACCGGTTTCGATAACTAAGTCAGTACGACTACGCAAACCAAGCTTAATCAAATGATTGTGAACTGCAGAGACCACCAGCAGACTTGGCATAGCAACGTGACTCGCATCAACGCCAAGGTCGCTAAGGATAATTAGAGCCGCCCCGCTTCTGGCCTCCTTTGCAGCTGTATCAATGAGCTCACTCAGTGCCATCTGCATTCCAGCTAGACCAGTTGCCACTGGAAACAAAGTAGATAATGTTCGCGTTTTTAATGCTGGTAACCGTTTTAGCTGAGATAGCTCAACAGCTGTTAAAACGGGCGATTCGAGCCTAACCAGTAAGGCTGAGGATGATGGCGGTGCGGCTAAGTTACCCTTTGCTCCAAGGTACATAGTCAGAGACATAACCATGTCTTCGCGCAAGGGATCGATGGGTGGGTTCGTGACTTGGGCGAACTGCTGTTTAAAATAGTCAAATAGAGGCCTAGCGTTTTGCGACAAGACTGCCAACGGCGTGTCGTCGCCCATGGAGCTGACCGCCTCCTCACCACTCACCGCCATGGCTGCGAGCGACGTGGTCAATTCCTCTCGCGAATAGCCAAACGCGGTCTGTTGGCGGCTTAAATCTGCGACGACGTCCGGCTCACTTTCCGCACCAGACTCAAGTTGGGTGATGTGGCGATCTACCCAACCACTGTAATCAAACTGCCCCGCAGCGGTCGCCTTCAACTCAAAGTCGCTGATCACTCGCTGCTGCAGCGTATCGACCAGCAACATTTCACCTGGTTTAAGCCTACCCCAAATCTTAATCTGCTCCGTAGGAATCGGCAAAACGCCGGCCTCAGAGGCTAAGATAACTGTGTCATCATGAGTGATTGTGTAACGACATGGTCTGAGTCCGCTACGATCCAAAGCCACCCCAAGCACACGGCCATCTGTGAAACAAAGTGCTGCGGGCCCGTCCCATGGTTCCATTAACGTAGCGTTATATTCGCAGTAGGAACGACGCGCTTTGTCTAAGAACGTGTTCTTTTGCCAGGCCTCAGGCACCAAAATACGCAGCGCCTCATCGATAGACCTTCCGGTCAACATCAGTAACTCAACGGCATCGTCTAGACACGCCGAGTCACTTTGACCTGGAGCAATTAAAGGTCGTAGCTCAGCCGCAAATTCACCGAAAAGCTCGTTCGCTAAGGTGACTTCGCGCGCACGGAACCAGTTAATATTGCCGCGGATGGTATTGATTTCACCGTTATGACACAGCCAGCGAAATGGGTGCGCTAAGCGCCAGGTTGGAAACGTGTTCGTGCTGAAGCGGGAGTGCACTGCCGCCATTGCGGAGGTAAATCGCGGATCAGTAAGATCAAGAAAGTATGTGGATACCTGCTCAGGCAGCAACATGCCTTTATATACTATGGTATGAACCGACAAGCTCGCCACATGCATGGCACTCGCCGCAGGTCCGAGCTGCACATTTGCGATATTTTCCGTAAGTCTGCGGGCTAGATATAGACTGCGGTTGAAGGCTAAATCATCATTCTGGGCGCTGCCTCTGCCAATAAACACTTGATAAACTGCAGGCTGAACAATAGCGGCAGCTTCGCCCAATACGTCGGTGTCTACAGGGACCGACCGATAGCCCAGCCACTCGAGACCAACTCGCTCACATTGCTTACGAAAGATCGTTAGGATCTCATTACGCTGTCCGGCATCTGTAGGTAGAAACACCATACCGACCGCATATTCCTCTGCACTCGGAAGAGAGATTCCAAGTCGCAGGGCAACGTCGACCAGAAACGCGTGAGGCTTTTGAGTGATGATTCCGGCCCCGTCACCAGTCTGCGAGTCGTATCCCTGCGCACCCCGGTGCCGGAGATTTTGCAGTATCGTTAGGGCCTGCCGAACCACGGTATGACTACGCTCACCCTTGACGTTAACAATCGCGCCAATACCGCAACCATCGCGTTCAAACCGTGGATTATAAAGGCCTTGTTGTTGCTGAGTAGTAATCATGACGAGGTTATCCAGAGTAACGAGCTGAATCAGTACCCATATATTAGACGAGCCTAACATTCGGCCAACCGGCCAATATAAGAAAATATATAATATCTATTTTAAAAATTCATTTTTTGAATGATCTGCTTGGGGGTCAGGCACCGGCTGTAACCTACTGTAAACTCGATCACGCCGAGAATTTCTCATCCCCATGCCGCACGGCAACAGGCCCGACCTTTGTGGGGCCGGGCCTTAAAATTTTCTGCTGATGAAGTCAGGATCAAGGACGCAGGGAGTTTTTATCTGTCAGACTGTTTAAAAAATCCTCAATCGCTTTGACTTCTTCGATACCAAGATGATTTGGTTTAGCGACGTTAGCTCTCTTAATCGAATATCGGGACCGAGGATCGAACCAAGCACCCAGCACCTCTTTTGTTGGCTCAAAGCCCTTGGGCATGATGGCTTCTTTAGTTTGCCATAGATCGAACCTACGCACCGGATCGTAGTAATGATCAACGAATGCGAAGAGCGTACTGTATGCTCCGCTATGCCCCCAAGGGCCAGTATGCGCAATATTTCTCAAAGGTGACGTTTTAAATTTGTAGTTGTCCTTCTTTTTCCTAGTAACGCGACCGTAACCAAAATCACTCCATCCAACTGGCCCATCACCCTCGCCGGGTCCGATTTGCACCACACCCACAGCATGATGCTGGTAATCTGTTTGGAACGGTCCAGAGTGGCAGCTGCCACAGCCGCCCTTACCATAAAAATAGAAGGCACCACGCTTTTGGTTCTCGGTTAGAGCTGTCAAATCACCGCGCACGTATGCGTCGAAGGGCGAGTGATCTGCACGCCAGCGGACGGCTTCGAAAGCTGCAATCGCATTAACTAAATGTTGGATTCCGTAGCCGGTGCCTTTGAACTCAGGATATGCCGCCGCAAACATAGTTTGATATTCCTGCTTGCTGAGCACCCGAGCCAATATCTCATTCCAAATATCTCTGTAGGACCGAGACTGTTGCGTATTGTTGACGTATGCAGCACAGCCAGCCATCTCCGTTCCGGTTGCCAGTGGAAACAGCGCCTGAGCAGCAAGTGCACTATCGAGCCCGGGCGGTGTTTCTAAGCCAGCCGGAGTGATATAGCCGTTTATGCCATTCGGCGCCGCCGCCACGCGACTATCCCAAAACATAGTCCTAAATGACGCGTGGCCCAGATTGAATAAAGCTGGTGGATTGCGCCCTAACAAATCTTTAGGACCGAATGGACCCCGCTTCTCGCCAGACAGAACAAATCCGGTGGGCGAGAGACTAGAAGCAATAGTCGTCCCCTGCGTCGTGACGTGACAGGAAGCACACGACACACCCTTAGACGACGACAGTAACGTGTCGTTAAACAGTCGCTCTCCGAGGGCATATTTAGCGTTACTACCTTTGAAATACTCATTATCAGAGACTGGATACACGCGATATTTTTTGAAAGCTCCTACTAGAAACTTATCAAACTTGGAAAGGCCGACCACCCCACCAACTGGCCCGCCTTGAGCAGCGCCCCCACCAACTCCAGGGGTCCGGCACACTAACGGACTGCACGGTGGGCGCCTGTAAGCAAAGATCGATAAGCCGCCGATGCTGAAACTAGATACATTGCCGTAGTTGTATAGGTAACCTCGGTTAGCCACTGATAAGACCTGCGGCGTGTAGGTACCGTAGCTGACTTGACCTTGGAAGGGGGCCCAAGCTGGCTCCGACGAGGCCCGATCCAACTCACTGGTGGCTTCTGAGACTCGAGCCTCAACTCCGCTTTCAAAAGCAACCAATGCTGATTCATCATCAGTAATCAGGGTGTCAGAGGCGGGAATACGCATCTCATTGGTCGAACCATCACTCCGGACCCCAATTAAGACCGTTTCCGGGAGCGCTTGGTATTCCCTGGCCAATGCGTCGTCGTACTCAGGTGAATCGGAATCGGCCGGCCCGTTATCTTCTTTGGCACAGGCGACAACGCTTAATATCAAGGCTATTAGAGTCTGAAAGCATGGCTTAAACATCTCGGCCTCAAGATTATTTGATTAAACATCCTTCATAAAATCTATTATTAAATATTAATAATTCAGTCAATAATTAAATTGATATAATATTAATTCATAATATTCTCTTTAAGAACCATATGAAATTGATAATTTCTTCAAAAGCGGCCAAAATAGGCAAAGGAAGCCTAGAGGCGCACGCTGATGTATCTGATTTTATGGGATTAAATGGTGGTGAGGGCGAGACTTGAACTCGCGACCTATGGGTTATGAATCCATCGCTCTAACCAGCTGAGCTACCCCACCAGGGGAAAGTTCGAGCTAGTTAGTTAAATGGCTAGGGCCGCCCTGTCAATCGAAAGATCGAAAGATCCGCAATACCGAGCAACGGGCGCTTAACTGCGATATGGCGGCAGGGCAATAACCTCGTGGCTGGAGGCAAAATCTGGATACCTACCCAAAGCTTGGGCAAAGGCGATCGTTGCCTCCATATTCGTCAGCAACGAGCATCCAAACTGCACTGCGGCCTGACGAATTTGCGCCCCGTAACTTAGCTCCTGATGATGTAGCGCCTTAGGGACGTTAATCACAAGATCAACCAGGCCCTCTTTGATGACCCGAATGACATCCACCGGACCGCCCTCAGCCCCTTCAGCAGGCCATGCCAGCCTCTCTACAGCAAACCCGTGCTTCTCTAAGTAGTCAGCCGTGCCAGCCGTGGCATACAAAGGCAGCTGCATTTTGGTGAAGAAGCTAGCGCATTCGAGAAACTTTAGCTTCTCGCTTTCCGGCCCTGCAGAGACAAGCACACCTTTTTTCGGTCGACGGCATTTAGCCGCCTCAAGAGAGAGCAATAAAGCCTCGTCAAAAGATCGCCCTATGCAGCCAACTTCACCGGTTGAGGCCATCTCCACGCCAAGAACCGGGTCTGCGCCAGCCAGTCGGGTGAAGCTAAACATCGGCGCCTTAACCCCGACATGCGGCAGATCATCTTCCGGGAAACGCAATAACGCAGGCTTATTCCCGATGATAGAGGCAGTCGCCGCGTCGGCTAGGTTTAGACCCACCACCTTCGAAACAAAAGGAAAGGAGCGAGCGGCTCGAGCGTTACATTCAATGACTTTGATATGATTTTGGCGGGCTAAGAATTGAATATTGAAAGGACCGTTGAGATTTAGACCGCGCGCAATCAAGCGCGCAGCCGCGCGAACACGCCGCACCGTCTCCACATACAGCCTCTGCGCAGGGACCACCATCGTGGCATCACCTGAATGTACCCCAGCGTTCTCAATGTGCTCACTGACCACGGCAGTGAGAATCTCACCGTCCTTGGCAACTCCGTCTAACTCAATTTCCCGGGCGCCAAGCAAGAACTCGGAAATCACCACTGGATAATCTGTCGAAATATCGACGGCCAATGCTAGCGACTGAGCCAGAGATTCACTGTCGAAAGCCACCCTCATAGCGGCACCAGAAAGCACATAACTCGGCCGAATTAAGACGGGAAAGCCGACCTCACTGATAAACTTTTCCACATCCGCTTGGCTGGTTGCAGCCACCCACCGCGGCTGATCGATCCCCAGCTTGTCGAGAATGGCCGAGAAAAGACTGCGGTTCTCTGCCTTGTCGATGGTTTCTGGACTGTGTCCAAGCAGGCGTACTCCTGCAGCAGCCAACGGCAATGCCAACTTATTCGGCAATTGCCCGCCCATGCAGGCGATGACTCCAGTCGGTTGCTCGGCCTCGCAAATGTCGAGGATGCGCTCAAGGGTCATCTCCTCAAAATACAAACGATCCGAACTATTGTAGTCAGTGGATACGGTCTCTGGGTTGCAGTTAATGATGACACTGCGCCACCCAGCCTTTTGTAGCTCACGACTACAGCTAACCGCACACCAGTCAAACTCAACGCTCGTGCCAATGCGGTAAGCTCCACTCCCCAGCACTACAATGGGTTTCTTACCATCGTCTGGCAACTGGTCACTAAACATGCCGACATAAGACATATAGAGGTAATTGGAAGGTGATGGGTACTCACCCGCAGTGGTGTCGATCTTCTTGATTAAGGGCACCACTCCCTTTTGTTTGCGCAGTTCACGTACGACTCGAGAGCCAATCTGCACGCGCTTTTCTGACAGTTTTTGCGTCAGCTTTTCTGAGTTTTCGGTACTTGCTTTTAATGCTAAAGCAGCAATCTGCTCGTCGCCAAATCCAGCACTCTTGAGTCGCCGCCACATCGGCGCATCGAGCTCGCCAAACACAGCGTTCAGGTAGGCCTGATCGTCACCATGATGGGTCGTTCTTCCTGCTGCCTCAGACACGCGCTGCTCAAGCGTAGTGATTTCGCGCAAATTAGCGAGAAACCACTTGTCGATGGCAGTCAAAGCATGAATTTTTTCGATATCCCATGAATGACGTAATGCATTCAAAACAGCGTAAAAACGCGTATCCGTAGGATTTGCCAAAGCTGCCGCGAGTTCTGATTCCGAAGTCTGGCTGAAAGCACTAAGGCCCTCACCATGCTCCGTCACCATCCTGATGGCCTTCTGAATGGCCTCGGGAAAACTGCGACCGATCGCCATAATCTCGCCGACCGACTTCATGGTCGAGCCAAGTAGCCGCGAGGCACCGCGAAATTTCACCAAGTCCCAGCGCGGCACCTTGATGGTTACATAATCGAGCGCAGGCTCAAAATAAGCGTAAGTGACACCCGTTACTGGATTGATTAACTCTAGCAGATCATGGCCGAGCACTACTTTCGCCGCAACGTATGCGATCGGGTAGCCGGAGGCCTTGCTTGCTAAAGCTGAAGATCGCGACAGGCGCGCATTGATCTCGATCACGAAAAACTGATGACTAAAGGGATCTAATGCATATTGAACGTTACATTCACCAACAATGGCGCAGGCCTCAACAATCTGCTGAGCAGCATTGCGAAGAATCTGATACTCATCGTCCGAGAGTGTCTGGCTTGGACATACGACAATGGAATCGCCAGTATGGATACCCAGTGGGTCGAAGTTTTCCATGTTGCAGATAGTGATGATATTTCCTTCACCATCGCGCATGACTTCGTATTCGACTTCTTTCCACCCTTTAAGGGACTTCTCAATAAGTACCTGCGGCGAGTTGGCTAAGGCAGGCACCACTAAAGATGCCAGTTCTTTTGCATTTGAAGCAAACCCGGAGCCAAGCCCACCCAGAGCATATGCCGCTCTGACGATCACCGGATAACCAATGTCAGCAGCAGCTTTTTCCGCCGCGACTAGCGTAGTGACCGCCTTACTCGATGGAACAGGCATACCGATCTCGCGCATTTTGTGCGCAAAAAGATCACGGTCTTCCGTCATCTTCAATGTGGCGACCGAGGTGCCTAAGTTGAGGACATTATATTTAGCGAGAATATTACGGTCATGCAGCTCGATGAGGCAGTTAAGTGCCGTTTGGCCGCCAAATCCGGCAACGATCGCATCCGGATGCTCTGCCGCAATCACCTTCTCAACCCAATCAGCTTCCACTGGGTAGAGATATACTTTTACGTTCTTCTCGGGATTAGTCTGCACCGTGGCGATATTGGGGTTCACCAATATGACTTCGCAGCCTTCTTCCAACAACGCTTTGACAGCCTGCGTTCCCGAGTAATCGAATTCACCCGCCTGACCTATAGATAGCCCCCCGGAACCAAGCAATAGGACCTTTGGGGCTCTACCTAGAGTTTTTAACTCTGACCGAATAGGCATTAGGTCATTACCTCGTTCACAAATTGGTCAAGAATCCAGCCAGTGTCCCGCGGTCCACCGGCAGCCTCTGGATGGAACTGCACACTGCGAAACGGCTTAATTTTGTGGCGGATGCCCTCTATAGTCTGATCATTGGCATTACGGAACCAGGGTTCCCACGCTTCTGGCAAGCTATGTTCATCGACTACATAGCCGTGATTCTGACTGGTGATACAACCACGCCGAGTATTTACCTGATAAACAGGCTGATTATGACTGCGATGCCCGTACTGCATGCGCAAAGTCTTTGCACCAGCAGCTAGAGCTAGAATCTGATGGCCGAGACAAATCCCTAGAATCGGTCTATCGCCTTCGATGAGTTGGGCAACCTGATTGCATAAATTACCCGTGCGTAAAGGATCACCCGGCCCATTACTGAGCAACCAAGCACTGCAATCGACACTCGCTAGGTCAGTGTCCCAAGGCAGCAACTCCACCTCGCAGCCACGCTCCAACAACTGTCGGATGATGTTCCACTTCACACCGCAGTCGACTAAGCCAATCCGCACTTTACCCTTGCCAAGCAGCCGACGCTCTTTGACCGAGACGGCATCAACTATGTCGTGCTGACTTGGATCGAAAAACCCCTCACTGGCGACGGCTGTCAGCTTTGGTCCGTAGTCACGAGTGCCAGATGATTCCCCAGGGATTACCCTGCCGAGCAAATTAGGCGACTGTCTGATCAGATGCACTAAATGACGCGTATCAAGACCTACAATTCCTGGCACCCCTTGCTGGGCCAGCCAAGTATGCAATGACTGAAAGCTATTCCAATGAAATGCCTCAGGGCTGTCGATCGCTAAGATGACGGCCGCAGCATTAACGCGGTCGCTTTCGAACCCATGTGGGATCGGCAACTCTAGGGCCCTTGGCAATGATGGGATCCCGTAGTTACCAATCAGAGGGTAGGTGAAGACAAGAATTTGGCCAAAGTACGAAGGATCCGTCATGGCCTCGCTATAGCCAACCATACCTGTCGTAAAAACCATCTGACCACTGGCTCGCAGCGGTGCACCGATCAAATCACCGGTGAATCTCCCACCATCTGATAGCATCAGGGTGCATTGTTGGCGGTCGTCTTTGGGACCCTTAAAAGACATAGCAGGATGTCCTCACGGTGAGCGGCCAGAGATGGCCCGGTCCTATCTGGATTGGATGCAACTTATAATGGCTAAGGCAGCACCGCGCCACAGAAAAAGTGCTTAAGGACAGGCTTAATCTCGATTCATGGTGATAAATAGAGGTTTCGCAGCTTAATTAATTAATTTATTTAATCGTTGAGACTTAATAACACATTAGAGAGCAACTGCGGTCGAAGACCCGATTGCACTCAAGCGAGGTTCTCATGACAGAGCAAACTCTAATTCTCTATTCAAAACGCACGGCACTTGGGAAATTAAGCGGTTCTTTGTCCACGGTACCCGCACCAAAGCTAGCTGCTCCGCTGATCAAAGACGCTCTCCAAAGCACAGGCATCAAGCCAGAAGAAGTTGATGAGATTATTATGGGCTGCGTGCTACCGGCAGGCATCGGCCAAGCACCCGCACGCCAAGCAGCAATCTACGGCGGACTACCGAAATCCGTCTGCGCGACAACAATAAATCGCGTCTGTGGGTCAGGACTTAAAGCGGTCATGCTGGCAGATCAAGCGATCCGTTCCGGTGATGCACGAGTCGTATTCGCGGGCGGCATGGAGAGCATGTCGCTGGCACCTCACCTACTCCCTGGCAGTCGCCAAGGCTACAAATTTGGCACCGTGGAATTGCAAGATCACATGCAGTTTGACGGCCTGTGGGATCCATATGGCAACAAAGCTATGGGTAACTTCGGAGACCTCTGCGCCAAGGACTTTGGTTTCAGCCGGGAAGCGCAGGATCAATTTGCCACCCAAAGCTATCAGCGCGCGCGCCTGGCCGTCGAGTCTGGGCACTTTGCCCGCGAGATCGTGCCGGTCGAAGTTGTCAGCAAAAAAGGCAGCATATTTGTCGATAAAGACGAGCAGCCGTTTTCCGTAGACCTGGCAAAACTAACAAGTTTACGCCCAGCTTTTGAACGCGACGGTACCGTCACTGCTGGCAACGCTTCCTCTATCAATGATGGCGCAGCTCTATGCGTTGTCGCAGCTGAAAGCTTCGTTAAAACGAGTGCTTTGAAGCCAATTGCCCGCATAGTCGCTCAGGCCTCTCACGCGCAAGAACCAAGCTGGTTCACAACAGCACCGATCGAATGCATACGCAAGGTGCTGACAAAGGCCAAATTAAAAACCACTGATATCGATCTTTTTGAAATCAACGAGGCTTTCGCCGTCGTCACCATGGCAGCGATCAAAGAGCTCGAATTAGACCCATCAAAAGTCAACGTCCACGGAGGTGCTGTCGCCCTCGGTCACCCGATCGGTGCCAGTGGAGCTCGAGTTTTGGCTACGCTTATCCACGGCCTTAAGGCTGCTGGCAAAAAACGCGGGTTATGTACTCTATGTATTGGCGGCGGCGAAGCTAGCGCGATAGTGATCGAATTACTCTAAATATCTATCGCTTTGGCTTCGATTACAAAGTCTGAATGATTGCATCCATGAGCGAGTTTCGCACTTGCTCGGTACCTTGTTTGTTGTTAGCGGGCAGTTCGGCACCAGAGCCGAATTGCCGGCTGCGCACTTCCGCAAGGAAAATAGAGCAGCAGACCTTGCATGAAAGTACAGGGGAGGCAGCTCCATCGTATTCAGGATGGCGTATACAGACCAAATTCATACAAAACCCCACTACTGTGTCTCAGTTCAGATTCAGGCAGAAGCAACTACCTAAGCTTTGCAGGAAGCGTGCCGCTCTTCCAAACTAAGACGCCAATGGATTTCTGCTTTCATCACGGTGATTTAGCAGCTTCTCCAAGAGCCGCTTAGCGAACCGCCTGTATAAGCGCTGAGCAATTGGAGCATCCCTATCCAATAGTTTTAAAAATGCGGCCCTGTCGACAATCCGGACTTCCGAATCCCTTACCGCAACGAAATGGACCGCACTGGGAGTATCAGCAAGCAGCCACAATTCCCCAAATGAGTCAGCCGCTGCCATCTGATCGATGTAAGCTTCTTTATCGCCAATGCGGCGATAACAGCTCACTGAGCCTTTCAGAATTACATAGATGCCCCGAGGGTCGTCGTTATAATTCAAAATCGACTCACCAGCTTTGAACTTTAACGTAAAGCCAATACTCCACAAGGCACTAGTTTGCTCCGAACTAAGCTCCGCGCATAGCGATGCCTTCTGAAACGAAGATCGACCATCGTCCTCCCGGGCAGCCTCTATCCTGGGAGATAATGCCGCCACTGGTTTAGGAACCTGCACCTGTGATGGGTCAGCGGGAGGCGCTAAATTAAGCTGTTGCGGAGGTGCCGCCGGTATAGTCTCGGGTACCTTTAGGGACTCAGGCTTTCCTGTGAAGACGTCTTCTAGACTTCTGCGACCATCTTCCGTCAAATCAGATAGCGCGAATTCGGCGAGTGCCGGTCTAACATTTATTGGCTGGGGCAGTGCCGAGGTATGGTTTGTATTTGATTTCGGAGTGCCTATTTTTGGCATCTCCGGCATGACCCGCGATGCATTGCCTTTGCCGGAAACGCCATGTCGCTCATAGCAATACTGGGCTCGCTGCATATCGTTTGCCTTCTCAAAGGCAACAGCTGCTTTATCAAAGACCAAAAGCTGCTCATAAACATTTCCGGCATAGTTATGGTGGCCCGATGCCACCAGTATCTCCGCGAGTAAATGCGCGCTCTGATCACGGTAGTTGATCTCGCTCATTACTTGCGGAATTATGTCAGCCTTCACGCTCTTAATTAGCTCAGCGGCCTGCTTACTCATCCCCTGCTCTAATTGCTTTACAATGACGCCGACGAGTCGGCCGTGACTCTTAAGTATCTGAGCCAAATTAATATCTGAACGGCCTTCACTCAGATATGCTGCAATCTGCTGCAACTCCGAAGTCCGTAAATCGAGTGGTTTAGCATTAGAATTAGAATTCTTTGCCGCAGCGCGCGCGAATGCCTGCATCGCTCTTTGCGATTGTGAGCCCAACAAAAAGAATCTCGCGCCACGCAAATTATCGCCTAATTCCTCACAACATTCGGCCGCATCGGTATAACGCTGAGCCTTTTCAAAAAATTCATAGGCCATCGCCAAATCACCGAATTCGCGAGCACACTTCGCTACCTCGGCTGGCATGTTGGCCATCTTAAAACATTGCGCTGCGTGCTCCCACAGTCCATGTCGAGCATAGATTACCCCAGCACGATTATGCCGCTGCATTCGCATAAGCATCTTTGCTGCATCGTGGATAAATCCGTGATCCTCGAGCACCTGGATCGCTTCACGCTGCATGCTTAATTGTTCAAGTATAGTGGCAGCTGCGGGTACTTTGCCCTGCTCAAGCAACTTTTGAGCTTCGTTATAAAGCTTCCGGCCTAGTCTACTGAGCTTGCGAGTGTCGCTAGACCTTTGACCATGCGAATCCGAACCCGCCGGAGCCCGCCGACGACCGCGCGACTTCACACCACGGACGTTCGATATTTGCCACAACGCAGCAAAAATGCAGGCTACCGCGATAGTGAGCGCAATTGCGATTTTAATTGATACTGGCAACACTAGCTCCCTATGAGGACAGTCAGCCCCATAAGGCGTATCGGACAAAATGGTACTACATTGAGAAGCTAATCGAGATTGCTCTCAAACTAACCAGGCTTATTTGAGTTGGTAAGTTATACCAACTGTATTCTTTTTATCCCACATCATCCTCGGCTTATCGTCACCTGGACGCATCGTCACACCAGGAGATGCCTGAATATTTAGCTTCAGAGAAAAGTCGCGATTCAACTTCAAAACCAAACCTGCACCTAGGCTAACCGAAGGGGGCGTTTGACCTTGGCGCTCCTCAATGAGGCCGTCGTTTACCTGTGTCGAGAATGTGTACTTTTTCACTACACCACCGACTGTAATGTAAGGCATGACGACATCGCCTGCCCAGAGTATGAGCGTGAATCCAAATCCTCTTTCGGTAACTACAGATTTATTGATCACGGCAAAGCAAGAGCCAACAGTTGGACACGTTGGATTCGCCGAATCAGCCAGCGCAGCGCTAGAGATATTCTCTACAGGCTGATAGATAGCAGAGCTACTTACCTGCAGGCCATAATTCAAACCGAAGCGAATATATTGACCCAGATCTAAATCGATACCAGCCGAGCCATACTGCATCGTTGTAATTTGCAACGGCACATTCGTGGTAGATGTCGAAATCGACCCTGTCACTGTAATCGCTGCCAGTGCAGGTTCTGCTAAAATGAAAATCCACGTTACTGCTAGTAGAGAGACGTTGAACCACGTACGGATAAGCTTGATGGGCTTCATAAGCGTGACTCTTGTGATTTGGCTTGATGGTGGCGGGGGGCTGTCCTGTCGAGGCCGGTTAAGTTATTATATCATGAGGTGAGACCCGACGACGTAGTTACAAGAGGTATTCCGTTGGAATCTGTATATAGACCATGTGTTCTTGCAGTAATCACCAATCGCGACGGTTTAGTCCTTGTTGGAGAGCGAATGGAACCGCCAGGATCTTGGCAGTTCCCACAAGGAGGCATCGATAGCGGAGAATCTGCGGAGAGTGCCGTCAAGCGGGAAATCCTAGAAGAGATTGGCATGGCGGATTCCGTCATAGTCGGTCGCAGCGAATTGCCGATTAGGTATGACTTCCCGGAGAACCTGAGTGGGCCATTGGCAAAAAAGTTTAAGGGCCAAGACCAAATCTGGTTTCACCTCAGACTCGTTGCTGGACACGAACCGTCTTTAGCGCGAGCCACTGACAAGGAGTTCCGCGCTTTGGCATGGGTCACTGTGGCTGAAGCCCTGCGACGCGTTGTACCCTTCAAGTTCGAGGCTTATCGGCATGGGCTGATGGCACTCGGCCTGTTAGCCCAATAGACGGCCAAAACTATGTCCAAGCTGTCGATTTACAACATGGCATTCGGCTTTTGGTTGCTATTTCTGGCTGCCGCGGCCGGAGCCTTTATAGCTACCGACTTAACAGCCGGATATGTCGCTGAAAGCGGATTTCGGGAAACCTGGGCGATGATGCTGACTAAAAGCGCACATGGCCATACTAACTTGTTTGCGCTACTCCACATCGCTTTCGGCCTCACGCTTCCGTACTCAACGCTCCCCATAAAATGGAAGATAGCCCAGACCTTCGGCCTGATGTGTGGTTCACTAGCCATGGGACTCGGACTTCTCATCAGAGCGTCTAAGCCACCTAGCAATGAAACGGACCTTGTGGGAATCTGCATAGGTATACTGCTCTCGGCAGCACTAGCGGCGATCTTCACACACGCAACCGGCCTCACAGCTAAGGCACTGAAACGATCTTGAACAGGATTCAGCCGGCCTTTTTAACGAAGGCAAGTATAGTCTTCGCCTCCTCGCCCTGATCTTTAGTGACTAAGCGCTCAACTTTTCTCTTGCCACGCAAGACCTGGCGCAACAATTTCCTATCGCCTAAAAGCTCCGCTAATCTAACGAAGCTGGCACGCAGCTCCATCCCACGATTAATAAATGCATGAAGCTCATCAATGGAAAATGGCTTTCTTAAGAACCCATCTGCTTCACCTTCAGCCTCAGTCTCTTGATCCGACGATAACATCGCCCCGCTTATCAGCAGGACAGGAATCCTCGGATCGTGACGCCTTACCTTGCGCATTAGCTGAAATCCGTCTATGCGAGGCATCCGAATATCGCACAAGACTAAATCGATCTCTTTTTCTTTAAACGTGGCCACAGCCTCTTTGGCATTTTTGACCACGATAACTTTGGAAAAGAATTTATTCAGGTGAATTTTGAAGAACTTAAGCAGGGTATTGTCATCGTCCACAACGAGAATGTAACTGATCCTGTCATAGTTACGTACACTATTGTTACCAATAGGAAGGTTACCCTCGTTTTGTCCGTGCTGATCCGACGTCATTGACCCCTCGCTCAAGATAGCTCGAGAGCTCTTCGGAGGATTCATGAACAACTTAAGAAGGAAATCACTTCTAAAAATTTATCGCAGTGAAATCGGACACTAACGAACAGCCACTGGCTGCAGCTCGTTGATATACGAACGAGCTAGGTCCTTGACCTCCACGCTTGCGCCAGACGTTTGGGTCACCTCCCGAAACAACCTTACCGCCTCATTGGGGCGCTTCAGTTGATCAGCAAAAAGCACGCCCAAATTGAATCTCGCATATGGATTGTCGGGACCTATATCGACCGCCTTGGAAAAGGATGTCTTCGCGCCACTGTAATTTCCCTGACGTTTTTGCACTACACCCAGGGCTACCAAGGCATCAACATTTTGAGGATCAAGTTTAAGTGCCTGCAGGAGGTCCTCTTCAGCAGCACTGAATTCCATACTTTCGGTGCTAAGCACCGCACGATTCACCAATGCAGGAGAATAAGCTGGCGAAACTTGCAAAGCTTTATCAAACAGAATTCTTGCCTCATCCGCCAATTTTCTCTTCTGCATAATCACGCCCAGCAAATTTAGTAAGCTGGCACTATCTTGGACTCGATCAAGACCGCGACGCACGACAAACTCAGCTACAGAATCTCGACCGACAGCCATATATGAAGCACCAAGAGCCGCATATGCCGGCGCAAATGACTTATCGATACCGATTAAGTCACTTAATACCTTGTGACCTTTTTCCCGATCACCGCGCGAAACATAAGCCAATGCGAGCGTATAGCGATATTTGAAAATAAGCGATTGCGCTACACCATCTTGAGTACTGATAGCCTCTTTTGCTTGCGCCAAAAAGTCAAAGGCATCGGTATATCGCTGAAGACGCAGGTAAAGTGCAGCGAGTTCAAGCATCGCTTCAGTATTACCACTATCTCGACGCAAAGCCTGCCTATAAGACGATTCAGCCGCTACTAGCCTACCGATCACCAGCTCAGCCTTACCTTTAGCAATCAAATCTGCAGCAGAATCTCTCGCCTTCCAAGTATCTAGACGCTGCTCCAGCAGAGAACGCTCTTTAGCGTTTGGTGGCGGCTTAAAAAATGAGCGCCAATTTGTAGCAGCGTCGAGAGGAATACCGTTAGAATTTTTAATTTTCTTATCTAGAGCAGTGCCCAGATTATTTTTATTTTTCGACTTTGAACTTGCCGTCATCCCGATATCTAAATCCAGATCATTTCCATCCGCTGACTCACCAGAAATCCCTGCACAACCTGAAGTTGTGAGGAAGGAAATCGTTAGGATCGACATGATCAATGATCTCAGCTTTACCATGATCAAAGACTCCAATCGGAGGGGATATTGTTCTGTGTCGCGGTCGGCATTATATCTTTATGACGGTTAGTCTCATCAGAGGTCGCAGCCCCACTAAGCCTCATGGTTGATTTATTTGTCCACTCATTGTCCCGGTACTGACTCGGGTTCTTACGAGCCGCAAGAACATTTGCACTAAAGTATTTTCGACTCAGTGCCTGCAGCCTCAGGATTGTCGCATTATAGCGACTTTGCGATTTAAGAGTCACCGACTCACCACTGCGATTTGGAATCGCGGCGATTTCGTTAGATAAGGTCTCAGCTGCAGCTCCGATATAAAACCGAGCTTCACTAGCCCAGCGAGGATCTCCTGCGGCTGCGGCACGATCATATTCTGCAACCAAATTTGCAAAATATTCGCTCTTCTTATCGACATTGGCGCTTATATCGCCACCCCGCTCAACAATATGGAAATCATCAAATTGCCGCCTAGCTTCGTCGCCCAACATCACATGAGCCTCTCCAGATAAAGCAGCAAACTCCTGCGCCGACATCTTAGCTGCATTTTTATCTATTTGCTTCGCCAAAACAGTAAGATCGTCTAGAGCCTCCTGCTCTGATCCTGACTTAAATGTTAGACGCGCAACCTGCAGCTGAGCAACATAACGTTCAGCTGCAGTGCGGCTTGCTCGCTGGCCCTTACGCGCTATTTGCAGGGCTCGATTTGGATTGCCATCTTTTTCTAAATGATCTGCCGCACGGGCATAGTTAACCCGACGTTGCTTCTCAGATGCAGATCTTTCGGCCTGCATCATCGCCGAACGCGCTGCGAGAGCAAAGTCACCCTCGGCCAGGGCGAGTCGCTCTGCCCTAACAGCGCTGGTTAAAGCGCGTGGATGAGTCGAAAATTTTTCAGCCAAATCGGCATAACTCTTAGCAGCATCATGCAATCGCAATTGGTACTCTTGAGAGCGCGCTAAAAGATAGAGCATGTCTCCCCGGTACATAGGCAAACCAGCACTGAGATAGTTTTCAGCTGATTTCTGTGCCGCGCTCCAATCGCCACCAATAGCAAGATGATAAGCACCATCGCGATAAATCCGGTCCCGCTCGGGAAGTTTGGGAAACTCCTCAGCAATTCCTACCATTAACTCACCAGCCTCGGCCATCTTACCGGTTCCGACTAATATCTTACCTTGTTCAATGGTAGCGGCTGACAGAACACCAGTCAGCTCTGTAGCAATGGTAAGGCCCATTGCCGACCAGTCCTCTAGCTTCAGGTAACGGCGCGCAGCGTCTACTACTTCCGCCGGACTTCCTATCTTCAGAGCAGTCAAAATCAATCCGCGGACAGCGATCCCGCGTTGTGGTGGTGATGGTTGCGACACCAAAACTCTTTGCCAATAGCGACTAGCCTCTGCCATCCGGTTCATATCGCGATTAGTACTCGCGCCAACTAATAGCAAGTCAACTGCTCTACTCTGCCCAGCAAAGCGAGCTGAGAACTCATCGATGCTCTTCTCTAAGTCGCCAAGAGCTACAAGAGTTGCGGCATCTTTATAAGAATCTTCATTATGAGATATTGCTTTACCAAAAGCCTCCCGCCACCTTTTTTCGTTGGTCAGGACTAACTGATAGGATGCGATCTGCAGTGTTTCACTATCGACCTTAAAATCGGTTTTAAGAGCGCTATATAGCTTTGCAGCCTCTTCAATATTTTCCGAAAAATAAGCACAATGTGCACGCCTTAGACGCCATTCATTTGCTGATGAATCGTTAGGGGCAAAGTCTAACAACATCTCGTAAAAGGATGCTGCTGCGATGAAAACCTTACTGTTGCCCGAGGCCAGCCCTATGTCATAGTTTTGCGCTGCAACAAATTCTACGGCCTTGCGAGATGCGTCTTCCATACCGTGAATCGCAATCAAGTCAGTTTTATAGCGTGCCCGCCATAGACTTTGCGAAGGCAATAGGAGCGCCAAATTCTCCAGATCCTGAAGACGTTTGGCTGGGTTTCCTAGCTTTGACCACGCATCAGCCGTTACTTGTAGAATCTCCGGCCTTTCGCGAGCCATCGGCACCTCCTGGACGAGGTAATCACCTAGCTCTGCTGCCTGTAAATAGATCGCATTAGCGTAATAGCGCTTAACTGTCCGCAACCCAATCGCACCGATGTAATCATTAAGTTCGCGGCGCCTAAGCGTACCAAAAGTCTTTTCCGCGACATTTTGTTCGTATAATGAGTCGCCAATCAGCTCAATCGCATCGCGTTGAATTTGGCGCTTTTGCTCTGCAGACCCGGTGTGAATGGAAGGCGTTAAAAGATCAATTGCGGCAGAGATCGCAACTTCCAACTCGGTAGCTCTATATGCTGCCCACCCAAGTCGATAGTCTAACCGCACTCTTTCGTACTCTGGATCCTCTGCATTCACTGAAGGTAAAAGCGCCAATGCCTTTTGATAGGCGCGCATTGCATCTAATGGCTTTTCACGCTTAAACATATAATCACCTACAGCGATTCTCGCATGAACACCATATATTGTGGTTTGCGCTGTCGCCGCCAGACTCTGCCAGACTGCCAGAGCCTCATCATCGCGCCCCATCGCAGCAAATACGGTGGCGCGCAGATAAATTGCCTGTTCGCGGTACGCGAACGTTCTATAATTAGCATCAAGATCATTGAGTATGGCTAGGGACTCACTTCGCGCGAATGTTCCTGCGTCAGGATCTTCGGACGACTGATGCTCCCCAATTAGGGATAATATTTGGGCCAGATTTAACATGACATAGGGACGACTCTCGACATTCAAATGTGATGTCAAATGTGAGCGATAAGTACTTGCAGATTTCTGCAACGAGGCCAATTCAGATGCCGAAATTTTTGCGCGTTCCCGCTGGTAGCTCTTTTTAACCTGCAGCCACGCGTCGTTGAATCGCTTCTCGCCGTCCCTTAGAAGAGAATATTCATAAGCTTCAAAAGCATTCCAATATTTTTTTAAAGCGTCCACTGCTTGTGGATCTGCAACTTCAGCCGGAAAATCCGACTTAGCCTCGGCCAAAGCCCATTGAGCCTGCATGAACAGACCCACAGCTAGAATAATAAAATTAGTGATTAATTTGGCCATTGCCACAATGCTCCTTGTTGGAGACCCAAGAGATTGTCACGTAGAATCTGTTGCTCTAGATTATTCCGTTCCTGCAACTTCTTGTCTTCTTCTAGACTGTTTTTATAATTTAGATAATCAATGTCGCCCTGCCATTTTTGATTGCGAGCGAATCGCTCACTAATCGCACGGCTATACTGATCAACTATAGAGGACAAGGTCTGCCCTAGATGGTTAGCCAGCATATTTGTGACATCGTTTAATTGTCCATTTAACTCATCAAAACGACGTTCTTGGCCATCCAGATCACTTAGCAAACTCGAAAGTCCACTGCCGATATCTCTATCTAACGTTTCCATTTGCTTAAAAAGTGTAGATGCCAGAAAGCGCCATTGCTCCCAGGATTTCGCTATATCGTCTGCGTTTAAGCGCTCAGCCGGCGAAGCGACCTTATCGCGAATCTTAGCAAGGACACCTTCCTCTTCAACAAGAGCAGCAGAATAAGATGCAAAAAACCTCCCGGAGGCGCGATGAGGACTATCATTAAGCAAGTCAGATACTCGACGACGTCGCACCGCTTCTAGAGACTTTGCCACGTACTCCTGAAGTTTTCCCGATCTTGTACGCAGCTCAGTTAGCCTGGCCTTAGGATCAGCAAAGGCCTTCCCCTTATTCATTGAATCGCTCAGGAATTGACTCGATGCGATCTCGGCCTGAGCAAAATTAAGCCGGACCGATGCATCGGCTAAGCGTTTTGTCATGCCAGCAAACGTAGTAAAACTCTCCCAATTACTCGCACGCCGGTGACTGACAGCTGCTGAACTCAATAAACTTGCGCGCCGATTGAAAGATGCATCTAACCTCTGCTTGTCGATTTCTGAAATCCTCGTTTCATACAGGTGCCTTTCAACCGCAATTAAACGATGTCCAATCTTTAATAATTCGTCAGCGTCACTTCCCAGCTGAGTCGATTTATTTACCCAGAATGGACGAATATCGTCGATATTAGCTCTACCAACAGTGAAGATCGTATTACGGACAGATCCTCGAATATCTGTGAGACGCCGAGAAAGCTCGGCTAATCTAGAGTAGAATTCAGCCGACACACGGACCGAGGGAGGCACAGGTAACTGAGCACCAGTCATCGACGAAATGTCGTCTAGTGTCGTTTGATTAATCGTCGCTTGATTACCTAAATTCCTATATAACCATGCCTTTATGTCATTTAATCTCTTGTCCGCAGCGACTATCGATTCACGCGCCGACTTTAGATCACCTGCACGCATATCAAGATACGCCAACAGCATTCGTATCTGCAGCGCATCAGGACCATCAGGCCAACGGCTCAGATATAACAAAGACTTTGCGCGTGCCTCGCCGTCTTGTTTAAGATCTAGATGGACATATACACTTTCGAATACCGCATCTTTAAATGCAATAGAATCAGCATCTATTAGTTTGTACAACTTAAGGCTAGTCTCGCGCTTCCTCTGCTTAACGGCCAAACGCGCTAGCGCTAATCTACCAAGGTCACGCGTGGAATCGTCCTTATCTATAAGGATAACTTGCCCAAGGATATCCTCGGCCAGGTCAAATTCCTTACGGCCGAGAGCTAGTATAGCAAGCATATACATGGATTTTGCTTTGATCACTGGATCGTTCGGGGATGCTGCCGCACGCTCAAACCAAGTCGTTGCAATTTTATCTTCACCGGCATTAGCCGCTGCTTTGGCAACGTAGTAATAAATTAATGGTTGCACGTCCTGAGGCAGATCCAAACTTGTGATCGAAGCCAACAACTGCCTTAGTTCATTCTTATTTCCGACGGAACTAGAAAGAGGAATCATTCGCCTAAGGACATCTATCAGTTCCTCGTGATCTTGGGACTCAGCAGTGAGAAAACTCGAAAGATAGCGAAAGTATGCGCGAAGAGCCTTTTCTTTGTACTGCAGACCCTCATATGCTAGCCCAAGCATATACTGCGCTTTAAGGTAACTTTTAATCTCTGGAACCTGAGTTTGATTTAAAAAGTTATTAAATTCACGTATCGCAGAAGTCCACTCTTTGTGCGAGAAAAACTCGAGGGCATTGCTCCATGACCGCTCAGCTGAAGCTGTTTGAGGACCGAGACCAAGGCGTCCATTCAGATTTTCATTGGCGTCGAGGCGGCGACTCCAATTGTTGAGATCGGTCTTTATGAGCTCCAACTCCGTTTCTGGCTCCTTGACGCTGTTGGCAGGAGCACGAGCAGGATCGGCTCGTAGCGACTGCGACACAACAAAAAAGACTACTAATGCAGCGAAATATTGCATAATTTTCACTATAAAATATTTTGAAATGCTGGATCTCAAATGATTTCCTTAATTGTCGCATCAGGATTTTCATCAAGTTTTTCTGGTGGTTTAATCGCTATGACAAATCGACTTTTGCTAGAAGCACCGGTGATCTTCAAAGTAAAACTCTTACTGATAAAGCGATAAACATCGCCATTCAAAGGTAATTCAGGGTTTTGACGCAGTACTAAGCGCACCTCCAAATCGAGCCGATGCGCACCAGGCTGTAACGGTCCCGCATACACAGGCACTGACTTTGACGGCAGCCACATGCCAGCAGCATCTGAAAGACTATAAAGATCATAACCATCAAGCTTGATTTGAAGTGACTTAATGGCAGCTCTGTCAGTCTCTATTAACTCAGCATCTACAGAGACATAATTATTAACCGCTGCCTCATCGACCACTGTTTGCTTGGTTTTCTGCACATTGCCAGCCAATTGATCAACCTGTCGCTCTAGATCCTTGATGAGGAGATCAATCGCTTTAAGTTTGTCTTTATCCGGAGTCGATGCCTCAACCTTGCCACCTTTGAACTTGAATTTTTTACTGGTTTTTTCGGGTGAACTCTTCAAGAAGCCAGGATCACTTTGGCGCTCGCCAAAAGTCAAGCCATCCGCCTCTTGATCTAGTAAACGTTTCTCCAAGCGATCCAATATCGAATCAACGTGGCCGACTGCACCATCCTGGGCGAAGGCCACTCCTTGGGTCGCAAAGCACATAAGAAAGAAGCAAAGACTGGAAAAAACTTTTTTAAACATCTTCATAATGGCAGTCATCTCCGGGCATAGCGCTTGGCTTGAAAAGTTCGAATCCCTAACTTGATGGCCTTGGCCTGCCGCTTGGGCACTTTAATTTCGTAAAAGGCTGGCAGAGGTCGCTGGAAACCAGCCGAAAGTGCTGTGTCCAGCAGACATGGATTTAATGACGCGAGAATTTCTTTGGACAGCGTCGTATTCTGAACAAGTTGAGCAACGGATATTGGATGCTGCAAAATTACCGATGACGTCGCAATGGTAGGATCCGCTTTCGGAATTTTTTTCTGCCGATAGAGTCGATCATAGCTATCTGCTGCTGCCAGAAACTCGGAATAGAAACTCCGACTCGCGAAGCCAAAACTAGGTGATGTATAAGTCTCGACAATCGAGCCTATATCCTTTGTGCCTAACTTTTTGACTGCCTTTGCCATGCCCACGACGCCATGGTTGTAGGCTGTGATCGCTAGTGGCCAGCTACCAAGCATGCGGTAATTGTTTGCCAGAAACTGGGCCGCCGCTTTGGTTGACTTTTCAGGAGAATTTCGTTCATCAATCAAATTATTCACAAAAATATAATGGCGAGCCGTTTGTGGCATGAATTGCCATATGCCAGAGGCTCCGACTTTTGACCGAGCCCTAAGATTAAACATCGATTCCACAAAAGGCAGGCGAGTTAGGATCGTAGGTACACCGTAGCGCAGAAAAATCTTTTCCATAGTCGGCAGATGCACCTGCGCATTCTTAGACGCAAAGATAAAATCATCAGCAAGACCGCTCTGAGCTCTCAGCTTTACCTCGCCCTTATAAAGACGCTGAAGCGCAGCCGGACTAGAGCGATACGCTTCAAATAAACGTTTTTCTGCCTCGCCTCTTTGAATGGCAGCCTCGCCCTCTTTCGCAAAATGTTCTGCAGCGCTTAAATACTGCTTGAGGTTACGAGTCGTAACTTCATCACGATTTTTGCGGGGTACAGTAAAGGAATTTTTATTTTTCTCGGAAGGAGAATAGTCAATGATTTCGACGACTCGATCTGGATCAAACGCATCATGAACCACTACGGTAGTCGATGGATATTCGTAAAATATCTTTCGCCAAAACCTGACCTGTTTGCGCACGGCAGCAGGACGCGGGAATAAATCATCGTCTCGAATCATGGTCGACTTCAAGTCACGCGTGCCAGTCACCACCGCAAATGCTGGGCCCGCTGCACTGCAGCTGACCACAGTACACAGGAGGGTTTTGGCCAAGCGTAAGCTGGACGTCACGACAAAGACTCCGAGAGATCTGGTGGTTTGAAATGGGAGATAACGAAGGAACTACAGGCAGACGATGAGATCGAGCGACACAAATGAAAAGGACATATGGAACGATACAATTAGCCTATTGACAGTATAGCTGCACCCACCGGGGCCGGGCAAACCGGGGGCTACCGGAGGGCGTGACCTCTTTCTATTGACCGTTGCCATAAGTTATAGTAACCATCAGAATTCCCTGAAGATTAGGCGCCTCTTTGGCCTAACAAGCATGGTTGATCGGGCCGTAGCGCAGTTGGTAGCGCGCACGCTTGGGGTGCGTGAGGTCGTGAGTTCGAATCTCGCCGGCCCGACCAAACCCTATTTCGAGGCTTTGCCTTGCACACAGATTCAGAGCCTTCCAGAGGTTCTGAACCGTCTATATTTTGATCTAGGCTGAAAAGCGCGATAGCTCGAGCTAGCGACCTTAGCTCGCAGCTCTTTTAAACTGAAAGCGATGCCACCCACTCAGCAAGCTCAACAAATTCTTCCGGCGCCAAGCTATCTGCACGCCGATTAAGATCAATTGGGCACGAGGCCATTTCTTGGCCATCAGTTAAAGTCTGTATGCTGTTGCTCAACTTTTTGCGCCTTTGAGAAAAGGCGACACGAGTTAATTTCTCAGTACGGGTGAGTATATCTGTATCGAGTTGAGCCTCGCGCGGACGCATCATCATGACCGCACTATCTACCTTCGGCACGGGCTCAAAACAGGTACGAGGCACTTCAAATTCCATCGTAACTTTTGCACGCAACTGAGCAAACACAGTAAGACTGCCGAAATCTTTGGTGCTCGGCTTTGCTGCAACGCGCGCCGCGAACTCAAGCTGAGTCATCACGAGGATAGCTTGAAATTTCAGGACATGCTCGATGCCAAGCTGAATAATCTGACTTGAAATATGATAAGGAATGTTACCAACGAGCGCGGTATGGCCTGCGTCTCCAACCAATAATTCGTCCAAGTTGCAGCGCAAAATATCGTCGTTCACGACCTTTAACTTTCCGGGCGTCACACTCTCCCAGAGCTCGGTCTGAGACCTTAGATGCTCGGCAAACCTTGGGTCCTTTTCCACGGCTGTGACTTGATATCCATCGCCCAGCAAAGCTCGCGTGAGAACACCGCCACCTGGTCCGATTTCAATGACCCGTTTCACGCCAAGATCAGCCAGTAATGCGACCATCCGTTTAACTGGCCAATCGACTTTTAGAAATACCTGGCTGAGTGATTTCTTTTGATGCAGAGGGTCGCGCTGATTACGGCGTTGCATTCATAGCCTTTATGAAGTCATAGCGTGAATATGCATCCCAGTCGTGACTCATCCACTGAGCCGCGTGTTCTGGATGCGCTTGATGTAAGTGAAAGCCATAGGCCGCAATCATCGCCGCATTGTCTGAGCAGTATTCGAGAGGGGGAAAGAAAGCTGGAACCGGGATCTGCTCGGCCATCAACTGACGGAAGCGTTTATTAGCAGCAACTCCACCGGCTACTAACACTGACTTTGACTCAGGATGGAGCCGCAAGGCTTCCTGCAGTTTGCGGATAATTTGTCCTAGCGCCTCAGCCTGAAAGCTAGCGCAAAGATCAGCTCGCATCCGATCGCTAAGAGGCTTGTGCTCGGTAATTTGATTGGCCATGAAGGTCTTCAAACCCGAGTAACTAAACTCCAGCCGCGAACGCTGACTCACCATCCGCGGCATCGCCACGGCACGCTCGTCGCCATATTCAGCTAGCGCCTCAATGACAGGTCCACCTGGGTAACCTAGACCTAGTAGCTTCGCTACTTTGTCGAAACATTCACCACAGGCATCATCGATGGAGCTGGCTAACAAGCGAAAATGCGTTGGGTTTGCCATGAAGTAGAGATTGGTGTGTCCACCGGATACCACTAAAGCAAGAGTCGGATAAACCTGCTGGGCTGATGCCTTAATTCCCAGCATTGCTCCGTGAATATGGGCATGAACGTGATCAACAGGAATCAAAGGCCGTCCCAAAGCTAACGCCAAGCCCTTGGCATAGGCCACTCCAACGAGAATTGCTCCGATAAGCCCGGGCCCCTGCGTCACCGCTACGGCATCAATCTGCTCGCGCGTTGTTCCGGACTCTCGCAGAAGTTGCTGAAGGAGTGGGCCAATCACTTTCAAATGCTCACGCGCAGCAACTTCTGGCACGACGCCACCAAAGGGCATGTGCACAGCGGTCTGCGATGCGACCAAGGACCCGATGACACTGTGGCCATCCGCCACTAAGGCAACCGCTGTCTCGTCACAGCTAGACTCAATACCTAGGATCAACATGAGATTAACACTGGATGATTACTAGCCTTTACTTCTTGTCACCACTACCTTCAGCCAGCCGTTCGCGAGCCTTAGCAGCCTCGTCAGAGGAAGGAAATTCTTTGATGAGTTCCTCGTAGAACACATTTGACGTCGCCACATCGCCTAAATGGCGGAAACAGTCGCCAAGCCGCAGCTTCGCGGTGCCTAAATACTTCGGGGACGGCTTAGAATCAACGAAGTCGTTAAACTTCAGGGCCGCTTCCTTGATGTTGCCCAGGCGAAACTGACTTTCCGCTAAAAGGAAGTGAAGCTGCTCTTGCTCGTCGCCGCTTGCCGGCTTTTGAAGCTTGGGGCCTTCTTCGAGAACCTGTTTGAAGCGTTTTTCGTCGAAGGCTTTTTGGAGCTCGGCGACGTCAGTGGCTGTTTTGCGAGAGTCTTTTTTTTTTTGCGCCCTTGACGCCGGCTTTTTTCAGGGCCTCAATGAGATCTTCTTGCGCCGATTCAACAGCTCCAATGCGTTCCGTCAATTTTGATAAATTTCGAGCTACTGAGTGCTCCTGAGTCGACGCATCAGTACCAGGCAATTGACCGGTCGTAACACCCACTTTTAGGGCGTCTATTTCGCCGTGCACAATTTGAAGTTCGCGACTCATGCGTTCTAGTTCTGCCTGCGTGGATGCTATCCTTTTGGTGGCAGACTCTCCGGAATTCTTAGCATCCTTGCTGGTGTCCGCTAGTAAACGCTCAAGATTAAGCAGACGCATCTGGACGCTGTAAATATCATCTTTCATTAGCCTTTTTTCGCTTGGGGTAATGCATGAAGTGATCCCCATACAAAATGAAATCAAACCAAAGCAAGAAAGGAAATGCCTCATCGCGACCATCGGTATCCACCCTCAGCTACAACTGCCCGAGCCGATAGCATCGGCAAATTTCGAGATTAGTGTCGTATACGATTAAAACACAGCAGCTGGCCACTGTCAGCTCTTGGTTGCGTACTGCTTCTGCCGACGCTTTAAGTCCACCTGTAGTGAGAACAGCCGGTTAGAGTCTTCTTTCCAGCTCAAATAGTAGGCCTTCGGTGCTTTTTTCATCACATAAACCATCTGCAGCAGTTCTTTCTCGCTTAACAACTCGGATGTATCATGAAGACGGCGCTCAATTCGCTCATTCAGAGTCAGTTCCGCCGCGGGAGGAGCGACCGGTTTCTCTTGGTTTTCAGGGATTTCTAGCGTATCGTCGAGCGGCCCCGTGGCAGGTTTTGCTGACGCAGTAGGTGGCTCAGGCAAGTCAGATCCGCTCGCGTCAACATTTGGTGAGACGTCGACCGCGTCACCATCGCTTTCGTTGTGGATGTCCGTGTGTTCGGCCATGAAAGGTAGCTCGCTGAGTAGTTCACTTCATTTGTATTTCGGCGTAACCACAGCCAAACTCAAGCAAACCGTCACCAACATGGCGCAACCAACTGTAAACTAAGGATTTTTTCAAGAACATGGAACATGTGATACCACCTTCGACTGAGACACCTAAGCCCACTACAGAACCCACCGATCCGGATTTAGAGCTCGGAGCCGCCGCTGACCTTGAAAGCGACGAAGGCACTGAAGAAGAAGTGCGCGAGCGTCCGATTGTGCCTCTAAAAGACATTCCACCAGAAGTAGCCGCACTGGGCATCAACAGTTTCGAGGACCTTCCCTTAGTTCCGACCATCGGTGAAGCGATCCGTCAAATGGGCTGGATCACTCCAACGCCAGTCCAAAAACTATGTCTGCCCTATACCTTAAGATCTAGGGATGTTGCTGGCTTTGCCCAAACAGGAACAGGCAAAACTGCGGTCTTCTTGATTACCATTCTGAATAAACTACTCTCTACGCCGAGCCCCGAAGGTCAAAGTGCCGGCCGTGTGCCTCGCGCAATCGTGATTGCTCCTACTCGCGAATTAGCAATGCAAAGCGAACAAGATGCGGCTGATCTTTTCGCAAAAACCGGCCTCAAATCGATCGCCGTGTTTGGCGGCATTGACTACGACAAGCAGGCACGCGATATAGCTGAAGGTGTTGATGTAATCTTTGCGACACCAGGCCGACTTAAAGACTACATCCAAAAGAAAGTAGTTCGCCTCGAAGACATTTCTGTTTTCGTCTGTGACGAAGCTGACCGCATGTTTGACATGGGCTTCATCGAAGACGTGGAATTCTTCCTTGAGCGTATTCCGCAGAATGCGCAGAGACTTCTGTTCTCCGCGACAACAAACGACCAAGTTAAAGAGCTAGCATTCGAATACCTGGAAAATCCAGAATATATCTCGGTGAATCCAGAGACGATCACTCCAGAGAAGATCGAACAGTTCGCAATTCATTGCCATGCTACCGAGAAGTTGCGGGTACTTTTAGGTCTGCTTGAAGACCACAAGCCTGACTGCGCCGTGATCTTCACCAACACCAAACTGACTGCTGAGTGGCTGTACTTCAAACTACAACATAACGGAGTAGATGCTGACTTGATTAGCGGTGACCTACCGCAAAAAAAGCGCATTAGCCTGATACATAGAATCAAAGAGGGCAAGATCAAGGCCCTGGTAGCGACGGATGTTGCCAGTCGTGGACTTCACATCTCCCGGATCACCCATGTATACAATTTTGATTTGCCAGATGATGCAGCCAACTATATCCACCGGATCGGTCGTACCGCGCGCGCTGGCGCCAAAGGTTACGCTTATTCCCTAGTTTGCGACGACTACGGACAGAATCTGACGGCCATCAACGACTTACTAGGGCCGCTAGCCATGCAGACAACCTGGCCGGATGCTCGCTATCTCCAGATCGTAGATAAAGCCGGAAACCCATTTGAGGAGCGCTATGCAGCGCGCCGCGAGCGTTTCAGCGAAGGCCCGAGCAGAGGCCGCGATGGTGGCGGTGGCAGACCTCAACAAGGCCGCGACGGCGGAAGACCGCAAGGCCGCGACCAGGGCCGAGGCGGATATGGCGACAAAAGCAGACGAGATGCGGGTCCTCGACGCGACGAAGGACAGCGCCCACAACGCCCTCATGTTCAGTCTGCTCAGGGCATGGAAGCTAATGGCAACGGTGATCACAAGCGACGCAATCGTCGGCGCGGACGCGGCGGCCAAGAGCGCGATCAACAGCCGCAAAGCCTCCATCAGCACGGGGCGCAGAACGCACGGAGATCAGGCCCCGTGTCGGGTCATGCCGTAGTCAAGGCGCACGATCACGACGCAGCGCCCAAGACCATGTTTGGTATGATCTTTAAACTTCTAAAAACGGTTTTCCGCATCGGCAAGAAGTAACTGACAGAGAGTGCGGCGCCTACTAGGCACCGCACTCTCAGTGAAACAAGGTCCGAAAGGTCAGCCCGTAAGTTTTTGAGGTGAGATCGGCATTCGTAACAAATTTTGCGGGGCTGAGTAATTGTGCCCGACGAACTGAGGCGCTCAATCCCACCTGCATTCCAGCATAGTCAAAAAATGTAATGAAAACTCCGGGCTCAATAAATTTGTAATTCGGCTTCTCGATGCTCGACTGCTCAGCTCCTACGGGAGTCTGACGTAAATAAATCACCCCTACACCTCCTGTAACCGATACCACGATTCGGAAGGGGTCATAGGCGAGCAGACTCTGCGCTAAATTCAAGCCACCAGAATAAGTTGCATACTTTAGTGTGGAATTATCCACAGTCGGCGCCCTCGCCTGCGATGGCATCCCCGTAAAGGCTATTCCAATAAACGTCTCCGAATGAAAGCGATAATTCCATTGGGCAGATAGCAACAAATTTGGCGAGGACAGGCTCGCCTGTCGCCCAAATAAACTTGTCATCTTGGCATCAAGGCCATTCTCATGCCGGTCAAAAGTCAGGGGTTTGCGTGCCAATCGACGCCGTTCCTCTGCCTCTTGTGCTGACTCAGTTGGCTTTGACTCATCTGTTTTTGGTACTTCCTGTGCATGAACCGACGCGGTTATCACCTGAAAACCTAAAAGCATCAGAACGCTCAACAATTTCTTGCTGTGTTGCGCCAAAACCTCGTCCCCCGTCTAGAAATCTCGCTTATATACTGACAATTATTATAGCAAAGCTTCAGCCACTTGGCACGAAGCGGTGACTTGAGAGGCTCACCAGTCGTGGTGGAATGCCACGTTCAAGCATGACCACATGAAGCTCAAGCCCAGGCCAGGCATTTGGGCCTCCGCGCAACCCACCTGCGCTAGCAAGAAAAGAAAGACGCGCGATCGCATCATGGGGATTACTCGCGTGAATGGTAGACATGACCCCTTCATGACCACTCATCAGAGACTCACAAAAGGCTCCTGCCTCATGTCCGCGAATCTCGCCTATCACCAGCCTATCTGGCCGTAAACGCAATGCCTCTTGCACCAATCTGGTCAAACTGACAGCTCCGATACCTTCGAGATTTGGCCGTCGTTCCAGTAAGCGCACAGAGCATGGCGAAGGCAGGGGTAATTCGCTCAGAGACTCGACCAAGATCACCCGTTCACTAGCCGCATGAAGTCTTAGTAATGCGGCTAGTAGAGTCGTCTTACCACCGCCTGTCGGCCCAGCGATCAGTAAGCTTTCACGGCGCTCCATGATCCCACGGAGTTTTTCCATTAGATTAGGGCAAGCACGAAAATCTGAAATACATAAGCTGTCAAAGCGATGCCTTCGCAAACTAAAGAGCGCTCCGTCTGGAGCCAATGGAGGCAGAACGCAATGCCAACGAAAGGCTTGCTCAGGCAGGCTGCCGCCAGCAGCTCCACTGAGCGGATCCAAGCGAATGCCGTGCTGCCGTGCCAACTCTTGCGCCCACATGGCCAGCTCCTCAGCATGGGCGAATGGCGAAGATGCAGCCCTAAGACTATCGCCAAGCACTAGCCACATGCCAAATCCGCCGTTAACGACGAGCTCGTCAACCGCAGGATCCGAGAAATACGCCATTAACTCTGACATCAATGTAAAAAATCTCACCCCATCCACAGATTACCCACCTTTAGTCCCCGCCGTCGAAAGGCTGTACCTTAGGTCAGAACTTTCTGCCAAAAAATTTTGGCTCATGCTGGCATGGTCCACCGCTGTTGTAATGCCAGCCGGCCAGGCGTTTCCAGGGACACGCCTGGTCGGCCTCGGACATCGAAACAGCCAAACATCGATAGGCCTCGACCGAATTAATTGGCCAAAAGTCTACCGTATTTTACAATTGGTAAACCGTGGTATTACGCTACGACTTTTGTCTACCAGTAGGAGCTAGTTCATGCATTCCTATCGCAGCCACACATGCGGCCAACTAAGAGCTGCTAACGTCGGCCAAACTGTTCGCTTATCAGGCTGGATTTTTCGCAAGCGCGACCACGGTCAGCTACTTTTCATCGATCTGCGTGATCACTACGGCCTAACTCAAATCGTCCTGCATCCAAGTCGGAGTTTTTTCGAGGCTGCGACACATCAAAGGCTAGAAAGTGTGATCACAGTGACCGGCAAAGTCGTCAGCCGGGATGCCAACACGATCAATCCAAACATGCCTACGGGTGAGATTGAGATTGTTGTCGACGATTATGTCGTTCACTCAAATGCCGAAGTCTTGCCATTTGTCCTCGATACGGATGAGGAAATAAGCGAAGAGCACCGGCTTAAATATCGTTTTCTTGATCTACGGCGTGAAAAAATGCAGCGCAATATCGTGCTACGCTCGCGCGTGATTTCAAGCATCAGGCGTCGCATGACGGATTTGGGCTTTAATGAGTTCCAAACGCCGATTCTAACCAGTAGCTCACCAGAGGGTGCCCGTGACTTTCTCGTCCCTAGCCGCACGCACCCAGGCAAGTTTTATGCGCTCCCACAAGCACCACAGCAATTCAAACAGCTGCTCATGGTGTCTGGATTCGACCGCTACTTTCAAATCGCGCCCTGCTTCCGTGACGAAGACGCTCGAGCCGACCGCTCTCCTGGCGAGTTTTACCAGCTAGATATGGAGATGAGCTTCGCCACTCAGGATGACGTCTTTGCTGTTGTCGAACAGCTGTTAACCGGAGTCTTCGGAGAATTCTCTGCTAAAAAACATACGCCGGCACCATTTCCGCGGATCAGCTACGCGACTTCGATGCTGAAATACGGCAACGACAAGCCCGATCTACGCAATCCATTAGTGATCCAGGACGTGAGCTCGTTCTTCGCAGAAACCGAATTCAAGGCCTTTAAGACTGCCGTGGCCAACGGTGACGTTGTCCGCGCCATTCCAGTGCCACAAATTGCCAGCAAACCTCGCAGTTTTTACGACAAACTGGTGGACCATGCCACGTCACTTGGTGCCAAAGGGCTAGCTTACTTGGTCTGGGCTGATGATGGCGTCAAAGGACCAATCGGCAAATTTATTAAACCAGAGCAACTCGAAGACCTGAAATCGCGCTGCAACGTCAAGACTGGTGATGCCGTATTCTTCATGTGTGACAAGGAGCCCGTGGCAGCAAAAATCAGCGGCTTGCTTCGCACGAAATTAGGTGAAGATCTCGATCTGATAGAGAAAGATATTTATCGCTTCTGCTGGATCGTCGACTTCCCGATGTTTGAGAAGAACGATGAGGGCCAAATCGAGTTCTCTCACAACCCATTCTCGATGCCACAAGGCGGTATGGAGGCTTTGACGACGCAAGATCCCCTAACTATCAACGCCTTCCAATATGACTCTGTCTGCAACGGTGTTGAATTATCCAGCGGCGCAGTCAGGAATCATCTGCCCGAAATTATGTATAAGGCCTTCGCCATTGCCGGCCACCCACCGGAAGCTGTAGATCAGCGCTTTGGCGGCATGATCCGCGCCTTCAAATTCGGCGCTCCACCTCACGCAGGCATCGCTCCAGGTATTGATCGCATCGTCATGCTGCTGGCAGAGGAATCCAGTATTCGTGAAATTATCGCCTTCCCGCTGAATCAGAAAGGTCAAGACCTACTGATGAACGCACCGGCTGAAGTCCTGGATAAACAACTACGAGACGTCCACATTCGCATCGACCCAGCTGTTTTGGCTGAGAAGAAAGCGAAAGCGGACGCCAAATAATCGATCCTAACCCTACTACTAGCTTGGTGATGAGCCCTCGTCAGCGGGGCCGTCACCAGGCTCTTCTGCAGGCACTTCCTGATCATGTACGGTCTTACAAGAAGGACAGATGTAGCGAGTTCCATCCTTTTTGGTGGTTTTTTCTGTCAATAACGGGAAATTGCAATTGCTGCAAGGCTTCGGCACAGGTTTGTCCCACACCGCATACTGACATCCTGGGTAATTTGTACAGCCCCAGAAGTTCTTGCCCACGCGTGTTCTTCGCGGCACCAAATTGCCGGAACATCCCTCCTCCGGACAATGAACATCGGATTGCGGACTCTTAACCGTTGGGCAAGTGGGGTAGTCCTGACAGGCAATGTAATCACCGTAGCGACCACTGCGCATGATCATGTCTTTGCTGCACTTAGGACATTTATCGCCTGAGTACTTTGGTTCATTGACTACGATCTTGCCGTCCGGATCACGCACGAACTCACGCGTCGCGCGGCATTTGGGATAATTCGAACACCCTAAAAACTCGCCTCGCGACGACCACTTGATGTGAAAGACGCTACCACAACGATCGCAGATAATGTCCGTCGGCTCCGATGACGCCTTCACATTAAGCATCGCCACTTCAGCACCCTTCACCTGGGTCGCAAACGGAGCATAAAAGTCTTTAAGGATCTGCCGCCATTGGGCTGTGCCTTCTTCGACTTTATCTAAGCTCTCTTCCATCCCAGCGGTGAATAATGCACTGAGAATCTCGGGAAATGCTTGAACTAACAGTTCATTAACTTTCTCACCTAAGACTGTTGGCTCGTAGCGATTTTCGGCTTTTTTAATGTATCCTCGGTCGACAATCGTCGAAAGGATCGTGGCATAAGTAGATGGCCGCCCAATGCCTTTTTCATCGAGTTCTTTTACCATCGACGATTCGTTAAAGCGTGGTGGGGGCTGAGTGAAATGCTGCTGCAAATCGATATTATTTAGCTTAACAACTTCGCCTTCTTTTAACGGTGGGAGAATGCCCTCGTCATTGGACTCGCCGTCTTCCTCGTCAGCGCGACGGCGTTCTTCGTCTTTACCCTCCTCATAAACCTCGAGAAACCCTTTAAAGACCAACCGAGAGCCAGTCGCTCGCAGGCCGATTTTGCCGCCATCTGCAGCAAAATCGACGGAAAGCTGATCGTAAACGGCAGGCTTCATTTGGCAGGCGACAAAACGGTTCCAGATTAGTTTGTAGAGCGACAGTTGTTCCTTGCTCAGGACATTGGCAACGCGCTCAGGAGGATACTCCAGACTAGTCGGACGAACAGCTTCATGGGCGTCTTGAGCCGATTTTTTCGACTTATAAGAGATGGGCTTATCTGGAAGGCTGTCAGCGCCAAATTTTGTTTTGATATAGTCCCTTACAGCACTCAACGCATCATCAGCAATACGCGTAGAGTCGGTCCTCATATAGGTGATTAACCCCAAAGGCCCTTCACCCTCGATGTCAACACCCTCATACAAGCTCTGCGCCACCGACATCGTGCGTTTCACATTGAAACCAATCTTACGGTAGGCTTCCTGCTGCAATTTCGATGTCGTAAAAGGCGGAACCGGATTCCTTTTTCTCTCTTTTTGCTGGACGGTCTTGACGAGCACTTTACCAGCCGCAATGCGTTCTTTAATCGCATTAGCCTGTTCGCCCGTCTGCACTTTAAGGTCTTTTCCTAGCTTCCTATCATCAACAAATGTCAGTCGCGACAAAATCGGCGGCGGTGATTTCGCATCGAGATGCACGTCGACCGTCCAGTATTCGTCTGGTTTGAAACGACGAATTTCCTGCTCTCTCTCACATATCAGGCGCACTGCAACACTCTGGACGCGCCCCGCCGAAAGGCCGCGCTTTACTTTCTTCCATAGTAACGGGCTGATTTGATAGCCCACCAAACGGTCTAGTATCCTTCTAGCCTGTTGCGACTCATATTTATTTAGGTCAAGTGCTCCAGGGTGGCCAATGGCTTCTAGGACACCCTTTTTTGTGATTTCCTGAATTAAGACTCGATGCACCTGCTCGGTTGGTTTGTTGATTTCACCAGCGATGTGCCATGCTATAGCCTCACCCTCGCGATCGGGGTCGGGGGCCAGATAAACTGTCTCCGCTTCCTCGGCTGCGGCCTTGATCTCCTTTAAGATCTTTTCCTTACCCGGAATGGTCACATATTGCGGCTCAAAGTTTTTATCGACATCAACCCCTAAAGATCGAGCCGGCAGGTCCTTAACATGACCTTTAGACGCTAGGACTTCGTAGTCTTTGCCCAGATATTTTTTTAGCGCTTTCACTTTCGTCGGAGACTCGACGACCACTAAATATTTTGCCATGATCGTTCACTTACTCCGATCGGATAACTGCTCATAATAAGCGTTAATTATACTTTTGGCGCGGCCAACGCTTTAGCACTTTAGATAGATTCATGCCAGCTAGGCTCGGTACTGACACCCCTAAAACATCTGCAAGGAATCCGTCAATCTCATGGCGATCCCAGTCTCGAGAGTCCATCGCCCGTAGACCCTCCAGCAGCCGCTCGGCCACATCCTGATGTAACCAGGCGCGACGCTTACAGCTATCTACCGCTCGCATGAGCAAAGGATGCACACAAACGAGCTCGAGGACATGATCCATCCGCGGGCCATTGACGATGGGCTGCAACATACCTAGTGAATCTGACAAGTTACCGGACATAGCTGCCTTGTCCATCCAGTCCATAGCTTTGCCAATCCCATCAGCAGAGAAACCCTGCTCGCTCAGTTGCGCCCTAATGACCCGATCATCTTCTGGCGGAATGCCATCCCGATTAATCAACTCAGCGATACTGCGCACCGCTAGCCACCATTCTTGCACCGATTCTCCGCGCTCGGCCATGAGTCACCTACCGGTTAGTGCTGTAGTAAACCGAATACTTTCGGCATAGCAGGTACTTAAAGCTATAGCAAGGCAGAGGGACATTTTCACCCCTCACTGCAAAGCGCTGTCCGTCCGCGATGCCAGCGAAGCCTCTGATAAATTAGCATGTTCAATCAATTCGCTGGCACAAGAAAATCCCCAGGCGCCCTCGGCAAGGAGAGCTTCGCTGCCGCGAGCTCTGATATCACCTTCGGGATGGCGCAGCACCGCCACCTCAGAACCTTGATCTAAGGCTCGTCTAGCCGTCACCAGGGCGCCAGACCTTTGAGCGGCCTGCATCACTAGTGTCAAACTAGACATGCCTGAAATGATCCGATTGCGGGCCGTAAAATCCAGAGGGCGGCATGGCGATGCCCACAGTCGCTCAGATACTAAGACGGCACGCCGAGCCATTAAGCGGCGAAAAATCGGATCATTTGCGACTGGATATAGCCTTGCTAAACCTCCAGCGAAAACACAAATCGCTGGCGCAGGGTCACGCCCACTCGCCAAGACACCGTGATGAGCAGCAATATCGCAACCCAAGGCACCACCACTAACTACAGCAATATCGTGCTCGCCCAAAGCCCGTCCCAAAGTAAAGCTCTCTCGCATGGCAAAAGCCGAAGCTTTGCGAGAGCCAACCACACTAATTGCAGGCCTATAAAGCAGGCTCAATTCACCACGAATGGATAGGCCTAAAGGTGGATCAGAGATATTGCGCAATAACGGAGGGTATTCCTTGTCTCCCCACACCACATATCGGGCGTGAGCTGACTCAATTGCAGCTAGATGAGCTGAGATGGCCTGCGCTAAACCCATGCCCGACCTATCGTGAGAACGCAAATAGCGTGGCAACCACGATAGCCGCGACGCCTCACTGTTTGCCTCATTATTAATTAAGTCAGCCCAATCATTTGATGACTCTGGCGATGACTCAGGAGACTGCGCACCAGTGGCTTGTTCCGGCGAGATTGGCGGCGGAATCCAACGATAGATAATTTGAGAAGCCACATGGCTAATAGTCACGAGATCCCGATAATTCATAGCTACCTCCAGATCAACTCAGCATGACTTTTAAAAGCTAAGTTGACCACGGACATGAGCAGCACGAACTATGACTTGCGATATCATTGCGAGCATATTCGCAGATGCAGAGATAGAAATTAGAATCTACGGCTTACCTGTGACATCACCGACACGAAGTTCTGACGAGCTGTGGACTACATAACCAACAGCGGCAGCATCTGTGACATCTACGATCAACATGGCTCCGACCATTTTGTAATCCACCGGAATATCCGCATCTCCCGACAACCGGCTCAAAAATCCGGGCGTCGAATAAACAGGCAGATACGAACCAGCAGCCAAGCCAGCGGACCGCCCCTTGTCAAGGAAGGCAAATCCCCCCCGAGCACCAGACTCCTGACCATCGTAATCCCACCCGATGATAGTGGCTCTATTTGCACTCATCGAACCAACTTGTTCATTAATTGGCACAGAGCGAGAGGTAGCAATCAAATTCACTACCAAGTCTTCAGGCGACACAGGTAATCGGCCAAGATCGATAATGGCACGGAACCTATCGTCCCCAAGAGCCTGCGTAATCCTAACATTCGCTACGAAATCGTACCTATAACCGACAAATTCTCCGGTATCAGGATTCGAAATCTCTCCTCTCGGACGCAAAACGGTATACCGCGACCCTGATTTTAAACTGGATCCCTCCGACAGTAGTACCTCATCACCTTGCTGTGCTGCTATCTGCCCCATGCGGCCCACTAGTACAGTCCCCTTGGGGTCAACCTCACGGCCATAAATGAATCCAGGCAACTGCACATCAATAGCCGATGCATTATAGATGCGCCCGCCCATAAGGGGCTGCTCGGCTAAATTATCTACTTGGTCGGCGCCAATAACCTCTGAGACATCCTCAGCAGCTTCCTTTTCGGATGGAAACACAATTGTCTCTGGCTTATCTGACTTTTCAGACCTCTCAACTCGCTCAGCGACTAGCTGTGTCTCTTCGAGATCAGCCTTGTCTATAGGAACGGTATCCTCCTCTGCCACAACCTGCAGATACGGCGGATTTTCATCGTCTCCTGGATAAAATCTAAGACGCATCAACGGGAAAATAAAATGAGGATTTTTAATCTCTGGGTTTAGTGACCACAGTTTTGGCCAATACCCAGGCTCGTCTAAAAGTTGATCACAAATATCTATCAGCGTATCGCCGTCCTCGATGACGTAATCCTCCGGCGCCTCTTCGTCAGCCAGTAAACGCATAGTTCCTGGTACTGGCGGAGCTCCAGAAAAATCATTCGAAGCTGGCAATGAACTAAAATCTCCGACGAGAATTTCGTCATCTACGTTTTCCGTAGCGCTAGCAACTCCTGGTTTTACCGCCGGCGCAACCTTGGGCTGAGTCAATGATTCAGCTGGTAAAGCCGACGTCTTTTCAACTTTTTCATCGTCGCCAATAGTTAAAGTAGCATTGTTCCCTGTTGCCTGAGAATTCTTGCTATCAAAGCTAGGGACGGAGACCTTGGTCGCCTCTTCACCATCTAATTCGTCTACAGCGTTAGTCGGAGTCGCAAGATCCAAACCATCTTGAGACAGAGCCGGCAAAGATACACAACAAAATATTGCTACAATTAGATGTAATACAATGCGTTTTTTCAGATTTAAAATAGAGTATTCACTCACAGTTTCTTATCCAAGGTGTCGAGTTCCATCTTCGCCATTTCAGCCGCATCTGCGTAAGGATGTTTTTGAATTACTGCCCGAAATGAGGCCAAAGCGGTTTCTCGCATACCTAGTTGCCATTCGACACGCCCTAGTTCCAGCAAAGCGCGAGGAACCCAAGGGCTATCGTTGTGCTTCTTTATAAAATCACCAAGCAATTGTTTAGCTGTGCTGTACTCTTTCAAATTGGACCAGCACTTAGCAACCCAGTAAAGATGCATAGCACCGCTGACTCGATCTCCAAATTTTTTGCCGATTGCTGAGTACTCCACGATCGCACGACCGTAGCGACCAGCTCTATAACTATCGTGAGCCGTGGCTAGAGCAGTTTGATAGGCCGCCTTCTCTTCTTTACTAGAAAAATCATCCTGCTGTTGCTCGTCATCCTCGGACTCCTCATCGCTACCAGCCTTGGTGACATCTGCAGCAACCTTATTATCTGGGGTCGTTTTAGGCTCGGGATCGGCAACGGGATTTGTCGACTCTGCGACACTTTCGCCGTGTTTATCAACCGCGCCCGACGACGGAGACACAGTTGGCGACACTTTACGCTTCGAGTCAACTTTCGAAGATTTCGCCCGCTCCGGATATTTCAACTCCTCGGGAACGAGCCCAAGAGTCATTCCCTTTTCTAGTATCACTAACCGCTCTTTCTGGCGGTATTGTTCCTCCTCTAACTCATCGACTCTCGCCCAAAGCTTAGCCAGCTTGAGGTCGCGTTCATCACGCAACTTAGCTTGCTGGTCCACAGCAACTGCAGTCTTGACGAAGGCAGTAGCGGGGGTCGCTTGTCGTGACTCAGCAACTGGCTCAGAATTTTGACCCGCATGAAACCAATTACATGCTGTTACTGAAAAGATGACAGCAGTAGTCAAGAAAATTGTAAAAAATGACTGCGTTTTCACGACTTTCCTCGATTACTTAAAAATTCAATTACGCTACGAATCTTAGATTGCTTCTTTTAGTGCCAATTGTTGCATGAATTGCTTTAGTCCCAATCGCAGTGGCTCACTTTGCTCGGTAAAAAACAGCCCAAAGCGATAAGTACGGGAATAAAGTGAAGCCTGACCGGCGGTTTGAGTTTGCTGAAGATGTTCTTTGATACGTTTAATCCAACGCACCTCAATACTTACTGACAACGGCTCCTGCATTGGTAAAATTAGCTTCGCCGCTCCGTCCTTAATCCCTCTAGGAAGGACTGAGCACAAAGCAGGAAATCTGGTGATGGCACAAACACCACCGGAGCTTACATCAGCGAGACTTATGAGGGGCGCTGACGCGATATGATGCAGATAAAATGGTGGCGCAGTTGAGTCATCGATCTGAGGTTCCCAAATACTTAGCCGAAGAAATGCAGATAAATCCTCGCGGCAATTAAAACGCTCATTCTGACGGCGCTCCATACTCACCAAAGCTGTGGGCATAGCTAGGCGAATATTATCTTGACCTTTTTCAAGTACGGCTGCGACAAACATGACTTTTGTCGACATGGTGACAAATTCAACCTGAACACCTGTACCAGTTCGAATCATCGACATCCCAGGAATCGAGATGCCTGTGAAACCAACAAAAGCCTGAGCACTGCCTGCGAAATTGATGTCGGTAGCTCGAGCCTTTATCGCTACGCCACCATTACCGCCGACGCGCAAGACAACTGGAATCTTTGCTTCACAAATGCGTTGAAGAATTCGCTGAACGCGCTCCGGCGTCGAAATTTTTAGGCGACTCTCGCTCATTAGTTGCTGATTCCTGCTGATTAGCAGTGATGATCGCGGATTGCACTAGGAGGATGCTAAGGAAAAACCAGAGGGCATAAACGTAGGCTGAATCTCTTAAGTTGTTTTGCATCAGGGCACAAAAAACCGTGGCAACTGCCAAGTAGCTCACACCTTGCGAAAGTTCTGGTCGCAGTCGCAGCCAGGTCATGAATAACCCGATCAACCAACCGAGCAAACCGAGGAACCCAATAATTCCTGTGTCCGCCAAATACTGTAGAAACAAGTTATGAGCCTCATATATCGTATCATGATAGCCAGCAGCATTGTAGTAGGCCTTAAGCGCACCCTCAACACCGCTTCGGGTCACCCCTGTAATTGGGTTGTCCAAAAACATTTTCCAATGTAATTGCCAAAACACAACTCTCGGAAAGCGCTGCGCAAATGTTTGATCGTTTTGAAAAAGTTCGTAAAATCGAGCCAGCACCGAACCCTCCCACAACAATAAAAGTGCCGCTACTGCAACAAGCGCAGCAACTTTCACTTTATGCCGCAAGATTCGTCGACCCTCACAAATTAGCAAAGTGCCAAGTAGCACCAATATTACGTACCTAGATCCCGAGATCAGGAGAATTAATACGGCCAAAAAAGCAGTGCCGAACCACCATCTCCGCTCTGATGTACTGAGGTCTGACGCCCCCCAACCAATCGCTAATGAAGCTAAAGCAATCAGCATCAAATTATATGCAAAGGTCAACGGGTGACCCATGAATCCTGACACTCGGTAAACACCATATGCAAAGCGATGAGATCCGAGGGTTGCCTGCAACCCATGTGTCCAATCAATTCCGCTCCAATGCTGCACTGTGCAATAAATTAGAAGTGCCAGCATCCAGAGGCACATCCAGGGACCTACTCGCTGCGGCAAGCACCCACGACGGGCACAGGCGATGCATCCGGATGACACAACAAGCCAAAGCAATCCATATTTGACAACAGTATGAACCCACTCAGAGAGTGCCTTAGCTACCGGCTTGGACCATGGTGATAAGTGCACACCAAGTAAGGCGGCCAGTAAGTGACCTAAAACGAGACAAAAGCAGCCCCAATGAAAGGGCTTGATGCTATGACTTAAAGACCGAATAAACCTTGAGTCCCAAGAGTTGGGCATGGACAGCTGATTTTTTCCCACTATTGCTAATCGCCAGCTGCCCGTAAAAAGAAGCCAAAGTAGGGTTGCAAAACTAACAGTATAGCCAGCAAAAATGGGCAAGGTTGTTGCCACGGCTGCGAAACCAATAATGACCATAATGGTTTTGGGCGGATGACTCACAGGTACCTCACAGCATTGATACCAAGTCGTGTTCGAGTCTCTTCAACTAGAGCCTGGCGCCAAAAGCGGCAGGCTCTAGTTAATCAAAATTACTGTGTTCTTTCAAATGCATATGCTAGGTTTTGAGAACAAAACGCGAGGCACACGTGCGGCTCATAGGTATTTTTTTAACTGCTTTTTTCGGTCTCATCCCGGTAGTTACGGCTACTGCTGGGGAAACTGACCAGCTCGAATCGCTAAACCCATTCGCCAAATCTTATATTAAATTGGAGTTAGTTAGGAACTACCCAGAGGCTACCACTAAGCAAACGATGGCTCCAAGTGTCTTGCAACCTAATTTAAGCTATCTGCACATAGTCAGCAGTGACTGGATAATGGTGCTTGGCGGCGGCTTAAAGACTCTCGAGCGTATGGACACTCCCGAGATGCGTGCACCGAGTCGCACTCTCGCAATTTATAGTTTAAATCACGAAACTCTCAGAGTGGTGCGACTCACGTATCCCTATTACTTATTACTTGGAGTAAAGGTTTCCTATTTATTGCCATCAAGAACTGGCAAGCCACCGCCTCTTAGGGATCCGATCTATCCTACGGAGATTGGCCTAGCTCTGTCAGCTCAGGCAGTCCATCTACTTAGCCAGCGCACGATGCTATCACTGCGAGTTGATCGCTGGCGTGGGGTCAACAGCTCCAAGCTCGCTGGGATGGAATTAGCCATAGGTATTGCAAGGTCTTTAGAGTGAAAATTTACCGGACTTGTTCAATTTCCGATGAACTACACCTTGCTAGTCTCACCTGAACCTTCCACCCGAAACGCTGACTCGGCCATAGACGATTGATCCCAAAATCTCGCACGTAGTGATCACTCGTGTCAGAATCGTCAAGATAACGTGAACTCGAATATATATTTGAGTTCTGATGAACAAAAATCTTGTCTGCTCGACTGGGAGTTTCCTCGCCCACAGTTGCCATAAAAATATCGTTAATAGGCGTCGCGGTATAACAACGAGACGCAATCTGACAAAAACCCGCCGATGCGTCCTTGAGCTGAAGTGAACCAAGTAAATCCGCGAATCTACGCACATTCTCATCTCCCGGCATGTATCCACCGACAATGAGGCGCTTAGCACAGATTTGTTCTTTCCGGAGTTTGGCTAATATCCTTTCCTGAACAAAGGTATACCAGACATAACCTCCTGAAACTGATGGCGGCATCTGCACGTTAAAAATGACTAGAGGCTGATTTTCATACTCAACGGTGGTAGCCATCAGATAGCCTCCGCTACCCATAGCCCAGGTTTCTCCGCGCGAGTCCATTGTCGTGGGAAACTTCAGTGGAGCGCTTGCCGCCACCACCAATGATTCAGCCTCTTGGGTGTCGCCATACTCAGTGATCTGCTGCTGACGCCAATCATATTCTGATAGAGACCCAGCGCCGAGTATTTTGCGATCCGACTCAGCACTGCTACCGATACGCTCCATGCTTTCTTGAAATAAAATGAGGTCGGGCTGAGAATTACGCAGATCTTTATCAATTATCTCGAGTCGATCACGCCGCAATACCCAGTCACCTTTCCAGGGCCTCTTAACTAATCGACTGGGCGTCCTCTGATTGAATAGTGACGCTGTCAATACAGTGACCGGCCTACTGTCATAGCTGGCAGGCCGACTCAACAGATCGGCGACACAACCAGCCATAGAGCAAACCGTCGCAAGCAGACAGATCCAAACTGCGGTGAATTTAATCTTCAACAATTCAACAACCTAAGTAACGTGAAATCACTAGTCGCTGAATCTCACTTGTACCTTCACCGATCCGCAGTAAAGCCGCATCGCGATAGAAGCGCTCTATCGGATACTCTTTCATTAGACCATACCCACCAAAAGTTTGCTGACCTTCACGAGCGCAATACTCTGCTACTTCGGAACAGTAAAGCTTGGCCATGGCAGCTTGCTTCTGAAATGGTTTATGTTCTTGCTTTAACCAAGCTGCTTTATAAAGCAGTCCTTCGGCGGCCTCGACTCGGGTTGCCATCTCAGCCAACTTAAATGCAACTGCCTGATGCTGTGATATAGCCTTACCGAAAGTGCGGCGTTCCTGCGCATACCGCAAAGTCATCTCCAGCGCTCCCTTAGCAAGCCCAAGACCCATTGCGGCAATGGAGAGACGCCCGTTATCAAGAGTCTCCATCATCATCTTAAAGCCTTGGCCGCGAACGCCGAGCATATTGCCGGCTGGTACTCGCACGTTATCGAAATAGAGCTCGCCAGTATTGGACGCGCGCCACATCATCTTACCGTGCATAGCCTTAGCAGTTACACCAGGAGTTCCAGCAGGCACGATGAAGCAAGATAATTCGGCGCGACCATTTTCCGCACGCCCTGTTACTGCTTGAACAGTGATACCCTTAGTCAAGGCACTTGCACTGTTAGTGATCCAAATCTTGCTGCCGTTAATCACCCACTCTTGCTTGACACTGTCAAACACAGCTGAAGTCTTACTTGCTTGAGCATCGCTACCAGCTTCAGGTTCAGTTAGACCAAAAGCCCACAGGCCCTCTCCCGTACATAATGACGGCAAATACTGCCGCTTCTGCTCCTCGTTACCGTAGTAATAAAGAGGTGCCGCTCCGAGACTATTATGTGCTGCAATGGTTGCGGCCTGAGAGCCATCAACACGCGCAAGCTCTTCAACGGCAACTACGTAGGATAGGTAGTCCATCCCCTGTCCACCATACTCGGTTGGAACTACAGTCCCAAAAAGACCTAGTCCGCCCATACGCTTGGTCAGTTCGACTGAGAACTCTTCCCGTTCATCCAAATCCCTAGCCAACGGTGCGATTTCCGTTTCGGCGAATTTACGCACAGTTTGGCGCATCATGGTCAATTCTTCATTATCTTCAAACTGGTAGCTCATCGTTACTTTCTCCGACACGCCATAGCTGCACCTATTAGATGACTTCAAGCTATCGCAATGATTAAAAAACTAATCAATCTTCAATGGGCAAATCTCTGATTCTGCCTTCGCGTCCCGTAGCGCCAAGCAAAATACCAAGATAAGACTTATATCGCCAACGTGACAGTTGACCGGCCTCAACCGCTGCACGGATGACGCACTCGGGCTCATCCATATGGCGACACTCGCGAAACTTACACTTGCCGAGCAAAGGACGAAACTCGACAAAGCAATGACTTAACTCGATCGGACCTTTCTCCTCAAATGTAAAACTACGAATTCCGGGGGTATCAATAACATAGCCACCGGTTCCCAGTTTGATAAAGCTGGCGAAAGACGTGGTGTGACGCCCCTTGTAGAAGATGTTGTCGTCTTCTTCCACAGCCTGAACGATCTCGGGAATGAAGAGATTCACTAGAGAAGATTTACCAACACCGGAATGACCCGAGAGTAAGGTGATCTTGTCCTTAAGCAGTGATTCTAGCCGATTTATTTCCGGGTGCTCTTTAGCATCCTTCGCATTTGCCTGCAAAGAAAACACCTGATATCCAAGCCCGCGATACAATTCCACCATGGCTTTTTCTGATGCAATCTCCTCCGGAGTACCCTCAGCAGCCAACAAATCTTCTTTGTTGAGCACTATGATGGCCTCAACACCCTCGCTCTCAGCTAATACAAGGTAACGGTCAATAAGACCCCACTTGACTTTCGGGCTTAGGTAACTAGCCACGATTAATAGCTGGTCCATATTCGTGGCTAAAACATGGGCTCGTCCGGGAGTGTGCGGATCTAAGCGAGCAATCTTAGAGCGGCGAGGATCCAAATGTTGAATCACGCATTTTGGAAGATCGGCCTGAGACTTAACGGTATGCTCCCTATCGGGAGTGCAAAGCACATGATCACCGACCGCAACGAAATTTCGTTCTGCCCGGTGTGCAACTAGATGTTTACGCGCGACCTCTGCCAGCCAAACATCACGTGTATCGACCTTCTTCAGATCATTCTCGGTCGAAATAAACGCGTACCGCTTGTGCACCTCGACCACTCGCGCGGGGAATGCTCCATCAGCACCCCCGACTCGCCACTCCTTGGAATCAAGTTCAAAAGTTTCACCCGCATCTAATGCATGGGTCTTTTTCCTAGATTTTTTTCGGATCTTACCGACTTTCTCAAGTCGATCAGTATCCCTCATATGCCAGCGAGCCATGTTTACGCCCTAATGTTGCACTGTCTAGGCCAAACCAATACGATGAATACTCTCACGAATATCAGCACTTAAAATACTCAATGAATTCTCGGCAAGTTCCTCGACTCGCGGATCAATTCGCATGCTGTCCCCAGCAACTCCCTCGACATAGCCTAATTCTTCGAGCTGCTCCAAGAAGCTAAATAAGGATTTTTTATCATAGGTATCAGCCTCGCTGGAGCCATTCAATATTGCGATACGCTGCGCCATTAAAGTTACTTGCTTGGCATACTCCTCTGTATCGACGGATGCCTCAAGTTTTTGATGCTTAGCCAACAACGCAGCAGCGATTGCGCAGCGCTCCAGCGTATGCCCCAGCGTCCTAGCAAGGATGAGCAGTGTCGTTAAATCGCGACTAGTGACATCCGGCCTATGAAGGTATCCCTGATCGTCGCGCGACAATAGGTTTTCATTAATCATGGCATTCACAATACCAGTAATGGTTTTGCCACAATTCCCCCCATCCCAACGCAAGAAGAATTCCTTCTTGAGAACAGGATAGAGCTGCTGAGCTGATCGCAGCACCTTCTCTTCAGGCAAATGATCATTGTATTGAAAAAAGCTAGCGACCAGAGCCGGAACGGCAAGTAGGTGGAGAATATTATTCCGATAATAATTGAGCAGGACGGCTTCGCGCTCTTCTACGAAAATGACATCGCCTCCTGGATGCTGAAAGCGTTCGATTTTAGCCACACTCATCGCCTCATCAAGATGATCGCGAGCACGACCCTCGGGAAGTGAGACGTCACGGCTATAAGGAGCTGCCCGCATAGCTGCTATCAACTTATCCATCAAGTAAAGCAAGTCGTCTTCTGCCAAGGCCTTAGTCGGAGTAGACAAAAGCACAAGCGCTAAAATGGATAACGGACTCACAATCGCGTTACTGTTGATGCTGGTCAAAACATCATTCGCAAGATCGGACACAATCGGCGACATCCAGCTGGGCTTGCTATCAATGTCTACAACTTCGTGCTGCCAGCCACTATGCCGTTTATCTAGATATTCAGTGAGATAAATTGGCTCAGCGATCCCAATATATGCCTTGCCGAAGTTTGACTTTAGAACACGGCGTGCCCTGATCAATTGGCTAGCCGACTCAGTGCGCTTCTTCGCACCACGCAACTCAGTCTGATACGTGCGGACCTCAACTACTTTATCGTAACCCACATAAATGGGAACAATCGCAATTGGTCGTTCCGAATTACGCAGGTAACTATGTAAAACCATAGCAAGCATGCCAGTTTTACCGGGAAGTAGACGTCCAGTCCTGCTCCGGCCACCTTCCATATAGAACTTTAAGGAATGACCTTTGGTCAGCAGGTAATGCACATATTCGTTAAAAACCACCGTATAAAGGCGGTTGCCGTTAAAAGTGCGCCTTATGTAAAATGCACCCGCTCTGCGCAGGAATCCGCCTACGGGCCAAAAGTTCAAATTGATTCCTGCAGCCGTATGCGGAGGATTTAAACCTTGGTAATAAATTGAATACGCTAAAAGCAAATAATCCATGTGGCTGCGATGAGACGGTAGATAAACTATCTCGTGTGTCTGCTCAATCGCACGTAGTCGCTCGGCATGCTTGATAACGACGCCATTAAATAGCCGATTCCACAACCAGGTAAAGAAAAGGTCCGAAAGTCTGACGATGGCATAGTTCTGCTCAGAGGAGATTTCCATTATGTAACGTCGAGCTGTCGCCTGAACTTTAACTGCCGGTACTTTACGTTTGCGGGCTTCATCCTCAATGGCACTCTTTATCGCACGACTCTGCAATAAACTCGCTGCTACACTCTCGCGGCTAGGGAGACTAGGACCCAAAACACCGGTCCGCTGCCTGCGAAAATGGACACGGAGCACACGCCTTAATTTCTTAGCAGTCTGCTCGATGCCCGCTCCCTCGCTGACTATCCTACGCAGCGAAATCGGCGTGCCGAAGTTAACAAAGTTGTCACGACCCTGTGCCAAGACAATAAATATCTTTTGCAGAATCCCAGCATGCTCGGCGTCAAAAAACAGCAGACGCAAGATCGACCGTTCCTCACGCCCTGGATTTCGCCCCCAAAAAACGCAAACCGGCACCAGCTGCACTTCCATGTTGGGATCAAGTGTGGCCATTCTCACAAGCTTACTCAATGGCGTCGGCGGGGCCTTATGGGCGTCACGCTCAACCTGAAGCAGACCCATTTTATGCAAGTAAATAAACGAAGCAGTGCCGGGTACATTCAAAGATGTATGGTCAGTCTGCGGCAACGGCAAGCCGTTACGCTCGCACACATCATAAAGTACTAAAATGTCGGAGACCGAACGCGAAGGTAATACGTAACAGACAGGGACTCCGGGCTTTAACCCAAGGTCAAGCGCCGGTGATGGTGGCGTGACTTTAGACTTAACCCACAGCGCCTGGATCTTGCGCAGCCACCAGAAAGGAATGATTGAGATGGGCTTATGCTTTGGCACGGACCTAATCCATTTCCATGTTGTCAATAAGGCGAGTGGTCCCAAGACGGACGGCAACTAACATGACGCTAGCTTCTGCCACGCTCGTACCGCATGGCAATAAATTCCGTCGCTGACGCAACTCGATGTAGTCGACTACAAAATCTTGATGTTGCTCGATCACGTTTCTACAACTTGCAATCAGCACTTCAGGACTACGCTCACCCGCAGCAAAGCCTGCCTTGGCGGCTAATAGACCCTGATAAATAAATGGGGCTAGCTGCCGCTCCCCCTCGGACAAATATCGATTACGACTACTCATGGCGAGACCATCTGAATCTCTAAGCGTCTCGCCGCCTATAATTTTTATCGGCAGATTCAGATCGGCAACCATCTGTTCAATAAGCCGCCACTGTTGGTAGTCTTTTTTTCCGAATATTGCGACATGCGGCTGCACTAAATTAAACAGCTTCAGGACTACCGTAAGCACACCCTCAAAATGGTGCTTGCGCGAGCTACCCTCTAGTTGCAATGCCATACCCTTACCATGCACGTAGGTCTGGAAACCATCCGGATACATCGTTGCATCACTGGGTAGGAACACTGCCTCAACATTTTCCCTAGCTAGTAATTCGAGGTCAGCACTGAGCGTCCGAGGGTATTTTGATAAGTCTTCACCGGGACCAAATTGTGTCGGGTTAACGAAAATACTGACGATGACCCGATCCGCGAGATTACGTGCCTGCTTTACTAGACTGAGATGACCCTGATGCAAAGCGCCCATCGTCGGGACAAAAGCTACCTTTGCTCCGTCACTATCCCAGGCCTGGCGACGAGCCTGCAAATCGGCGATTGAGATTAATGTAGACGGCATAGTCATTAGGTCTCGAGTCCTTGGTTTACGCCACGAAAAAGAGCATTAAAAGTAATTCTGTATGAGTACAGGAGTATTCCAGGGATGACAATGAGGTTGGGAGGCGGCACGGCACCGGTCAAGCGTTAGCGGCAGACAAAAGGAGGAACCCACCGGTTCACGCTTGTCGTGAGCCGGTGGGGTTCGGCGGGGTAGTAAGTCAGGAGATCTTAAATCGCCCTCTTGGCAATTTGGCCCGTCGTGGGCCCGCACATTTCCTAGGATACTGAAACAGCATCCCTTCCATCTCCGTAAGGGCTCAGATCTCAAAGGATCTTCAAGCCCATCCCACTTATCCCATACCAGGTTGTTACCTTCATGAGATTTGTCGGACGGAATGGGGGGAACTTTAGCCGCGGGGCGAAAAATCTGACGCCGCCTGAAATCGGAAATCCACAATATCCGATAAATTACTTAAACTACAGTGACTTAGAGGTTGGGGGCTGGCTTTGGAAGCTCAATCTTCGAACTCGCCCCTTACTTCCCAAGGCGCCTAGGGATCGGCCATTGAAGCTGATCTTCACGGCAGCCGCATCGTAGATCAGCATGTCAGCCTTTTTGTTAAAGGCAAAAGTATAGGTATCTGGCTGTAACTCGCGAGTTACTGGTGGCCCTTGATCGACATCGAGTTTAATACGAACGGGATCGGTCACGGTCAGCACCAAGGTCTGCTCATTTTCAGAGCTTGCCGGAATACTTAGATGAGCCGACTGAGGATTTTCCGGCGTAGTCGACAAAACGACTGCGCCTGAAGCATCCCCAATTGGGGAAGTGTGCTTAAGTGCCGCAATAGGCGCCACCTCAACCTTGTCTTCAGGGGGCTTGGATGCTGATTCTCCTGATGTCAGGGCTGCTACCGATAGTGTCTCTGTTGATTCGCCAGTATTTGCAGCGAGTGAGGGCTTGCCTGTCGACTCGACTGCAGCCAACCTAGCCTGTGCATTAGGGCGAAGATCGAGAGGCTTAGCTTTAATGTTACTTATACTGTGCTTACTGGATGAAAAATTCTTCAGTGCATGTTGGACCAACGAACGGCTAGCTACGAAATAACTGAAGAGCCCAACTGCAGCGACCGGCAACGCTACCTTTACCAAGGCACCCCGTCGTATCAAACTTGAAGCAGCAGCCAACATTGGCCAAAACTGCTCAGTTCGCTGATTTGAAGGCTTATTTTTGATCTCCACTTTAAGCACGGAAGGCGCCAAAGTCGCCTCCCAGAGCTCACAAAATGAGTCAATTAGTGGAGCGGGATCAACGGAGAAATTTTTCGCAATATTTTGGACGAAACCTCGACCGAACACCCGACCAGGTAGCTTTTCAAACTGACCAGATTCAAGGGCCTCAATAAAAACGTGACTAATCCGAGTAATTTCAGATAGGGATTCAACAGAAACTCCCTGCTCTTCCCGAAGCATCCGTAGGCACTGACCAAAAGTTACTCGCCTCGATTCAAGATCGAGTGTGCTATCTTTGTGCATGTAATCCTGCTCGGGATGGTCGTCGTGGCCCATGGACTGTCCTCGCGATGAAAGCCCGCCATTGAGGCAGCGCGTGCGCGGGTGGTTACGTTGATGGAAGCGAATCTGATATAATCTGAGAACGCCTGCCACCCCTTGATCCACACCAGGTAAGAAAACACGAGGTTTGCCTATGTTTGGCGATCGAAGTTGCGGTTACAGACCGAAATTCGGATTCCAAATCAGCATACTACGTGCATTACTCAGTTTAATGCCCGTTCTCGCTGCCTGTCAAACCGCGGGCCACACTGATGCGGGTTCGCCTGAGTCGGCCGTAATCGATTCTCAAAAGGCAATTGCCCGTAATGCTCTCGACACCGGTAAGCCCGAAGCAGCATTGAACAGTCTGCGCATGCTACTGCAACAGTATCCAGATGACGCCGGCCTACACAACTTAATGGGACTGACCCAGCTATCGCTTAAAAACCACCCGAGGGCCATCAAAGAATTTCAAGCCGCCTTCAAAAAAGATAAACAGGTAGCAACAGGCTTAAATCTGAGCTCAGCGTTAATTAGCGCAGGAGAGTACCAGCGAGCAGTCCGCCTATTGACGCAGCTTTTGGCCCAGGCGGAATCTACGAGCTACGCTTACAAGGAACGCCTGTATCACAACCTCGGTTACACATACGCCAAAGAGCGCAACTCAGCTAAAGCAGAGCTTTGGCTACAAAGGGCAGTGGAGGAAAATCCAACCTTTTTTCTCTCACACCTCGAACTCGCGCGGCTCTACGAAAGATCAAATCGACCTGAGAAGGCTGTGGCCTCGTACCGGAAAGCTATGGATTACTGCTTAGTATGTTTTGAGCCAGTTCAAGCATTAAGCTCGCTATATATTAAAACCGGCCGAACAGGGGAAGCACGACGCGTGCTGATGCAATTTGGTAAAAATGAAGGTGTGTCAGCGGACGATCTGGCAAAAGCCAAAAATCTATTCACACAAGTAACTGCAAACGACTTACCTATTAAAAAAGTTGGCGGCTGAATAGGCTTTGCAAAATATTCCGCCCAAAGTGACCAGCCTTTGGGTCTTGGCAAGCTAGGGGCGCTTGCGTTAACGTTCGAGAACTGATCACCACCGACGCGGAATCGCAGCTGCGTCTACGAGGGATTTACCGGTGTTTAAGCCAATCTTCCGTGTCTCATCACTTACCCTGGTCGTGAATATTCTACTCTCAAGCATGATTACGCCGAGAGCGAAGGCCGCCAATCCAGAGGCTCCGAATCCACCTCCGAAATTAGATAATCGCTACCAGCCGTTAGAGACTCTGGCGCGAGGCATGTTCTACCTCGAGACCATGTATGTCGACGAGGACAAGGTTAAGCTAAATGAAATGGCCTCAAATGCGTTGCGAGGCATCATTGAGAAACTGGATCCACACACTGTCTTACTGCCCAAAAAAGCCTTTGAACAGCTGACCAGCGACACTCAGGGCAAGTTTGGCGGCGTTGGCATCATAGTATCGCAAGAAAACAGCAAACTGATTGTAGTATCACCAATTGAAGACACTCCGGCATTCACAGCTGGAGTTAAGTCTGGCGATGAAATCATCGCTGTAGATGGCAAGGAACTAAAAAAAATAAAAAACACTGATGCAGTAGATTTTATGCGCGGTGAACCTGGTTCTATTTTACGCCTGACCGTACATCGGGAGGGAGTTCCAGAACCCATTAAGTTCGAGCTCACGCGAGAAATCATCAAAGTTAAATCTGTCCGAGGCGAGTCGCTAGCTAATGGGATCCAATATGCACACATCTCAAGCTTTCAAGAAAACACGGGAGAGGAACTAGCGAAGTTTCTAAACTCGCATAAGGGTTCCCTAAAAGGAATGGTCCTCGATTTAAGGGACAATCCGGGCGGGCTTCTCGATCAAGCCGTGCGAGTTTGTGACCTGTTTATCGACAGCGGAGTCATAGTGTCGACGGTAGGACGCGATCGCTCAAGAGTCGAGCGTGAGTTTGCCTCTAAACGGGGCGCTTTTGTCGGCTTCCCCTTGGTGGTTTTGGTAAATGGGGGATCAGCTAGCGCTTCTGAAATCGTTGCCGGAGCCCTGCAAGACCATGAACGCGCCGTCATCATGGGAACAACCACCTTTGGCAAAGGTTCAGTGCAAACTCTAGTATCTTTACCTGACGGATCAGGACTCAAGTTTACGGTCGCTCGCTATTACACGCCGCGGGATCGCTCCATCCAAGCGAAGGGAATTACCCCCGATATCTTAGTCACCGCCAGATCGCGTCGCGAACGCGCACAAACGCCGCAGACTGCCGGAAACCGCCGTCGCGACAATGAAGAAGAAACGAGAAAAGAGTCGGATCTGGAAGGCCATATCACCAGCAATGACTTAAGTGACCTGGCTAAGGAAAGTGAGATCGCGGCCATCGTCAAGAAATGGCCGGAGCCACTCCGCACTGACAACCAGTTGGTGACGGCATTTACCTACTTGAAAAGCTGGTCTCGCTTCGAGCAGCAGCGCAGCAACATGAACTCTGACGAAAAACTTCCACCTAAAGTGATTCTCGATAGCAACGAGACCAACAGCCGCACAGGCTCGTCGCCTGACGGCAAAGACGATTGAAAGTGGATACCCAAAACGCGCTAAGCCCAAGTCATCCGATTATCTTTTTTGACGGTTATTGTGGCCTCTGTAACCACTTCATTGATTGGGTAATTCGGCGCGATTCGGGCCACCGCATGCGTTATGCATCTCTGCAAGGCGTCACCGCACAACACATGATCCGTCAGCTTGGGACCTCAGTCCCGGACTCAATCATTTTATGGCAAGAAGGGCAGCACCTGGTTCGCTCGGCGGCGGTCGCAGCGATACTAAAATCTTTGGGTGGCCCATGGCGCAGGATCGGCTCTGTCATAGAACTGATACCAACCGCATTGGCTGACCGCGGCTACGACCTTATAGCTCGAAACCGCTATCGCTGGTTCGGCAAGAAAGACAGGTGCCGCCTACCAAGCCCTGCTGAACGACACCTATTCCTCGAGTGAAGTAGGTATTCGTAACGCCCAAACTAGCGACTATGAAAGGTCTCATAGGAGCGAAAGGCCACTGTGAAGTGCTCGTTGATCTGACCTGTCAGCACACTGCGGCGGCGGGACCTGCAGAATGTCAGGTAGTTCTGGAACGCCCGTTCATCATCGAAGCACTTAATTATGTTCTTACAATGACTACACACCATCATCGGATTGAACCGCACGTGCTCTTTTATAGTCGCGATGCAACAATTGGGAATATTATTAACAACAGTACTAACAACTAGGAGAGCCTGGTCGTCGTCGGCTGAGTTTTTAGGAGGCGTAGCGATCGCCTCTTGGCTATCGTCGACCATGCCATCTCCGCGGATTTTCCCTTGAAATCTATAATTTAAATTCTAAAGAGTCTTTGCCGCTATTGCAAGCAATCGGCTCATATAACCAAGGTATGGAGGGCAATAAAAGCCTACTTAGTTCCTCAGTCAAAACTGGTCTTACCATGGACGTACCTATGGTTCGAGCAATCATTTCACTGATGGTGGTGACGCCCCGCCCAGCAATTCCACAAGGGACAATTTCCCTGAATAAATCTAATGAATTTGACACATTCAAGGCCAATCCATGCATGCTAGTGCGATCCTTGATGCGCACCCCTAAGGCACAAATCTTGGCATTTTCCACCCAAACTCCTGGATAGTCAGGGTCGGTACCTGCGCTGATGCCAATTCGTGACAGCGTATTTATGACCGCTTCTTCTAACAAAGCCACAAACCGCTTCGGTGTGATCTTAGAATCAGCTAGCTTTACGATCGGATAGGCGACTAATTGTCCGGGCATGTGCGCGGTCACCTCACCTCCACGATCGGTCCTGACCACAGCTACATTTTTTGCCCTGAAATAATCTTCAGTAAACCGAAGATTGACCTCGTCTGCGTGTTTTCCCATAGTAATTACGGAGGGATGCTCCACCAAGATTAAGGTCGGACCTTGCTCGCTTTTGGCAACTTTTGCATGAATCGCCAACTGCAAAGCCAGAGCCTCGTGGTAATCCAGCATTCCAACATTAATAAACTGCGGATCTAAAACGCAGCCGACTGACACAAAAACTCCACAGCTTCAACGCGGCTGAGGGCCTCCAGGGGACTGTCGCCCCAGGCATAGACCCCATGACCCGCCAATATAATCAACGGAACATCTTTAATTAAGCTACCTACCAGCTCAGTAGCGAGTTGGGGCATGGCGTCCGGTGTGTAATTTTTGATAACCGGCAAACGCAGTTCCTGCAAGTGATTGATGCTCCCAAGCGGCTTCTGCATCTCAGCGCCACGAATCACCAGATCTAGACAATCTCGACTACGAGCAACAAGGCCTGGAGGGTGGGCGTGGACCACACAACGCGCTTCAGCAACGGCTCGGTAAACCCCAAGATGTACTGGCATCTCCAGAGATGGCAGCCGGACCGATGGCTCCACGGGGTGACCCGACTCGATATCAACAGCAACAAAGGCATCCGAACTTAGTTGCGATTTGCTGAGTCCACTGGGGCTCTGCCAGATCAACCCACGACTGCCCCTAAGCGAGAAATTACCCGCCGTGCCGGCACACCAACCCCGTGAATAGCAGACCCTAGCGACATCGATAAGCTCAGTTATCAACACTTTTTCAAGCAGCGAAGGACTAGGAAAAGGGTTTGATATCGAGATCTTAGACACTCATGTTTCCAGGCTAAAAAGACTTGGGTCACCCGCGCCGGGACGCACAATAGTGGGATGGCCAGAGGTTAGATCCACGATTGTGGACTCGAGTCCAGGTAGCTCACCACCTAAATCAAGCACTAGGTCAATCGCATGGCCGTAAGTTTCGAAAACCTCGTAGCCAAACTTCGGGGGCTGAGCCACAGCTCCCTGCGGCAGCTTCAAGTTGATAGTAGGCACCGACGTTGTCGCAATAGGCTGACCGAATCTCTCGACAATAGTCCGCAAAAGATTGCTCGTTGGAATACGGATGCCAACAACACGTCGTTTATCTTTCAGCTGACGTGGCAATTGCCGCGTCGCATTAAGCAGCACAGTGAATGGGCCCGGCCATGCTTTACGCAAAAGCCTATAGGAAGCATTATCGATAACGGCATATTCGGCCGCCATAGATATCGAACTGCAAAGTAGACTAAATGGCAGCTCGCGGGGGTGTGTGGGCTTTAACATGTAAATACGGTCTAGAGCCTTAGCACTTGCGGCATCACAACCAAATGCCCAGTTCAAATCGTTTGGGTAAGCAAGTACACCGGAATCCGAAAGAATTCGAACGGCGCGACTGACATCACGCTCTGCCGGTGGATCATCGTAAGTGTAAAGATGCATACCCATGGTAATTACGGCTTGTTGCTACGAATTAAACTGAAAAACTCATTCCGCGTTTCGAGATTTTGAAAGGACCCTCGCATAGAACTAGTTGTAGTAAACGAGTTCTGCTTTCCGACCCCTCTCATCATCATACACAAATGGTAGGCCTCTACCACTACACCTACGCCCAAAGGCTTGAGATAATGCTCGATCGCCTCAGATATCTGGTGCGTAAGCCTCTCTTGAACTTGCAAACGACGAGAGAAGATGTCCACTACCCTGGGCAGCTTTGACAGGCCAACAACTTTGTCTCTCGGAATATATCCCACATGACAACGACCATAAAATGGCAGCATGTGGTGTTCACACATACTGTAAATCTCGATGTCTCTAACAACGACCATATCTTGATAATCAACGTCAAATAGTGCTCCGGTCAAAACACTTTCAACGTCGTGTTTATAGCCCGAAGTAAGGAACTGCAAGGAGCTCAATACTCTACTAGGAGTCTTTAAAAGACCGTCACGTTCTGGATCCTCACCAAGCGCGGCGAGTAACTCTTTCAACTTCTCGCTATGGTACTGATAGCTCGCATTTTCCATGGGAGTTCCCTATAAAGTTTTCAGGAATCCCTTATAGGTGTCCGGGTGGCCCAAGGCAAGATTAATACCTGACAGAACTACTTGGATTTACTTATGAGAGCCGTACTGCAGCGAGTCTTGAAAGCTCACGTAGTTGTTGAGCAAAGTGAAATCGGTACTATTGGAGCCGGCTGGTTAGTGCTCCTCGGGGTGGGCCCAAGTGACAGCCTGCGCGATGTCAGCTACCTTGCCGACAAGATCCTCAATTTAAGGGCATTTGAGGATACCAACGGCAAAATGAACCATAGCGTGCTCGACAATGGTGGGGACATTCTGGTGGTTAGCCAGTTCACCTTATATGCCGACTGCCGAAAGGGCAGGCGGCCAAGCTTTATCGGCGCGGCACCACCACAGCTGGCAGAGCCGCTATATGACAAATTTGTCGATCACCTGCGTCAATCAGGCCTAAAAGTTGCCACTGGCCGATTCCAGGCAGATATGAAGGTGACTCTAGTCAATGACGGACCTGTAACGATCATCATCGACTCACCCCACGATGCCGTGTAGCGGCCTCCGTCAGCCTTTTTGGCTAGCTAAGTCACTGTCAATATTAGCATCTTCCTCGATGCCGATTTTCTGATAGAAGAGTTCATCGATGGTCTTTTTGATAAGAATCCACAGCAACTCACGATCGTTGCAACGGGCAAATACCCCAAGAGGAATTTGGAATCCCCCTTTATCTTTGCGACCACCGCCGTAGTACTTACCTGCCTCGTCGGCACCAAAGACGTCTTTCAGCCATTTGTCAGGATCAAGGGTGTGCGACTTGGTCCGCAATGACCCATCAATGAATTGATTACCAACGACACCGTAAACCACAACGGTATCTATCCCCTCGCGATGCAAGAGGTAGTCCGCACACTGACCAATGCCATCACGATCTTCGTCGCGAACAAAACCCACGCCCGAGAACATAAATGTCCCGCGGATGTCCTTCCGTTGCAGGGCGACTTGCGTCAGGTCCATCGTTTTCGCTGGAATAGACTGATGGGAGATCAAAGATAACAGATCTTTATCAACAAATTGAGCAAAGTACTCACTCGCTCGGTAGTCGATAGGCTGAGCATTCACAAAGTTGTCAGTATCGCTGCGGATTCCGTGCATGAGCGCAGTTGCAATACGGCTTTCTTCCGCAGAATTGCCGCGAAAGTTAATGGGCCCCTCAATCAGATACTCTCCGTAAATTCCCGATGTCGATCCCGAAGTTTCTCTAATGTCGACAAAATCACCATCAACTGTGCCCAGTGGCTTGTGGTGGTCGATGAAACAAAGCAACCGACAATTTGGCGAAAGTTTAATCGGCAAATCAGGGCTCTGAGAGTCATTGACGGCGTAGTAGTCAAAGCCAGACACGTCAAAGTTGTTTTCATACTCGACCATGTCGAGGTCGAGTTTCTTCACTAATGCCTTGTTCTCATGGTGCGATATGGCTTCAAAGTGAACAATAGTCGTGTCGACATCATAGTGTCTAGCCAGCCATTGCAGGCACAGTGATGTGCCGATATTGTCTGGATCAGGGTAACCTTTGATGCAAATCAGTAGGCGCTTACCGCGAGCTTTCGCTAAGGCAGCATGCAGCTTATATGCGGGAGTGTCGTGAATATCTTGCTCTTCGAAGTCGCCATCACCCTGATGCACCTGCTGCACTGGCTGATTGAGCATTGAACTGCGTGAAACACCGCGAACGGCATTGGACGCAGGACTACTCGGCCGAGTTGGTGCCACAGGTACAGCCGCTTTGACAGAGGCTTTGACCACTGGATTCATCGATTTAGATTTGTCTTCACTTTTAGGCTTCAAGTGTTTCCACCCCGTAAAGCTGTCGACCTGCTTGTCCACTGTAACGTAGGTCGGCCGTTCCGCTATAATTCCTTAATTTTACCATAGATTTATTGGTGCTGGGATTATGGTAAATCCACAAAATTAAAGCCAACCCATCAAAACAACTGAGTAATTTTGAGCATCGCACGAATGATCAAAGTGATGGCACCGACAAATACCGAGACCACCCCCAGAGCAAATCCATTAAGAATCCAAGGACTGGATGGCGCCCCCAACAAAGCTCCGACCAACCAAAAATTACCCATTAGTATCAATATGATAAAACCAACCGCCGAAATTCTAGCGGGCGACGATCGCAGCCAATCAGGCCGCTGAGTCAAGCATTCGATTCCGGGCTCAGATATTTGTGCCGCCACTGAGCTACATGTGTCGCGCTGATTGTTAGCCATAGGCCATTACCTAACTCCGGAGTCTCGGCAAAAAAAGTTTCAGGCGGAAGGCCCTCGGCCATCATTTGCCAAAGGCGCATGCTTCCCTGATGGCCTACCACGCCGATGTCGGAGTCGTCATCCTGATAAGACAAGATGTCCAGAGCTAAAGCCGAAACCCGATCACACATTTCTCGGAAAGACTCACCCTCCGGAAAACGCAGACGCATGGGCTCCCGCATGCAGGTCTCATAAGACCTTTGGAAGTCATAAGGTAACTCTTCCCAGGTCAAGTTCTCATAGATACCAAAATTTATTTCCCTCAACTTTTCCGTAATCCTGACAACCGGAGCCTGAGTTCCAGCTGTCAAAATCTCAAAAGTCTCGACCGCACGGCGACGATCAGAAACATACCAAATACGAGGTAAGCTTTGAGCCGATACGCTTATGTCCTGATGGCATGTCAAAATTTGCTGACGCCCCTCGGGGGAAAGGGGCGGGTCAGTCCAACCGCAAAAACGATCGGCAAGTCCGCGCGTGGACTTACCGCTCATGACGATAAAACAACGACGGTTGATTGCTGAGTTCATCCCTCGGATCCTCATTTTAACTGAAAAACAATCGAGGCGTGGTCAACTAGGTCCATCCACAAGGCCCGATCACGCATTTGACTTCATCCAATTTTTGCCACAAAATCTCAATAAGATTAACTAAAATGGAGGCGCTTCACATGTTACCAGCTTTGCGCTCAGCATTGTTAGTATTTGCCAGTCTCTGCTCCGTCAATTCCGCAGCGGCGGCTCAACCCAAAATAGGCGACAAACTACCAACGGTAGTATTGGGCGGTGATCTAGGGGCTAAAGTCGACGGGACACCCTGGTCCAGCGAGACGATTAAAGATCGCACTTGGATTTTATTTTACATTTCACCAAGCCATCGGGACGAAAACGAGTCATTCAAGGATGCTCTGAACGCGGCCAAATTCCCTCGCGACAAGGTAGCCTCGGTAGCGGTGATCAATATGGCATCGTCCTGGGTACCGAACATGATCATCGAGAGCTCGCTGAAGACGAATCAGCAAAAGTTCCCTTTTGTGACCTACGTAAAAGACCTACAAAAAATCTTAGTTAAAGAATGGAAGCTCAATGATGACGCCTTTGACGTAGTCATCTTTGATAAAACAGGGAAAGTGTTGGCGCATTATAGTGGTGAGATCACACCCAAAGAGACCGAGGACACGCTTAATTTAATTAAGCGCACCCTATGATCACGTCAAAAAAATTTCAAAAGACTTTTAACGGGTCTCTAACAGTCGGCTAGCGACCTGTGATAAGCGACTTTGTGCCACCGATCACCCGACCGAGCAACTTAAACAGCAAGTTCGCCAGCTCGAGTGCAGCCACCATCGCCGCCCCTAATAGCGCCCAAAGCGCCACTATCGGGAGTACGGCAAAACCGACTAGTGACAGCACATGGTCCTTACCGGTGATATCATTCCGACGCCAGCGTGCAAAGTCATCCTCACATGAGATTTGTCGCTCCTGCTGACGGGACTTATCCCGCTGAGACTTGAATTCATCGTTAGTCACGATAACTTGCGACAAAACTATCCCCCTCTCTTTGATCTCACAAACTGTCCTAGATAGTACCTAGGACTCCAACCTTGACTAGCGCATTAGAGCGCATCTCGCCCTCGGTAGCCGAGGGGTCCTTTAAGAATTTACCCGAAGTTGAGGTATAAGCAATGAAGGGATTCCAATTTTTACCGATGACATTAACATCTACCCCTAAGCCCCAGACCGTCCCGTTGTCATCCCAAGTGTAGCCCACACCGCCCGGAATTGATCCGACTTCTTTAGATAGGTTAAAACTGCGATCGCTCAGTGCAGCAACAGGGTCACTAGCTTGCTTGCGGTCGTAATACGAATAGAAGACCCACGGTGTCACCAAGTTTCTCAACTCATAGGACAGGTTCACAGTGTATGAAGTCTTAACGTCAGTTTCTTTTTGGTCCACCCGAGAAGCTTCAGACCCGAGTGGGATCCGATAGCTTACCCTATCATTATGGTAGTCCAAAGTGGCATTGAATCCATTCAGGCCGGTCCTTAGACCAACATCGACATACCGAGATCTATTGTTGTCATAGGAACCGAATATCAGCAAAGGCTTCACCAAGCCAAAATCACCTAACCAAGCAAGTATCCAGGCTGGGTGCTGATCTTTATTCCAGCGGTTAGCCACAGCTGTGTCTAGAACATCATTGGGATCTTGGACTACATCGTTGACCAACTGCAGAGTCACGATGCCTTGAAATTTCAGGTGTAGACCCCAAGCGGCAGCATAGTCGCTAAAAGCTAAATTTCTGGCGTACAAGCCATCCGCATGAGTCCGGTATCCCTGATTCAGGTGGTGCCACCCACCTTGCAGAATGCGCTCTTTTCCAACCGAAAAACCGAAGCTCTTGGTGAACCAATGAGTGCCGTAGCCAAATTCCAATGGGCTACTACCAGCACTCAGTAAATTGAAGCGAAAACCATATTCAGTGTCTGGACTGATGTAACCACTCAACAAAAGGTAAGCATTCGTTACCTGGAACGCCGCCACCTGGCCAGGCGAGTAGCCACTATGCTTATAAAGTCCTTGGTTATCATTAACGAACTCGGCTTTGAATTCACCGCCAAGACGCGCTGAATTAGCTCCGGTAAGTACAGCCACATCTTCGGCTTTGGCGACGTCAGCGAGTGCTAGGCCCATAAATGCAACAGCTATACGCGAACGAAATCTTTTCAAGATAAAGTCCCCATTATATCAGTTCATGCGTTCGATACGAAGAAGCCCATTCTTGTCGATCACCAGGCGGAAATAATCCAAGGCTTGCTGAGATTTCCGGCCGTCCTGATCGAGCTTGGAATAACTCAAGATCATATCGAGGTAGTAGACTTTGGGAAATCGAACCGCCTCAACTTCGCCATCAACCGTGACTAAATCGATAGTTCGCTTAGGCTCCCCCAACTTCGGCAAGCATGCATCGATATTAAGTCTCAAAATATCGTGCACTGCGCGCAGAGGGTAACGATTTAAAATCCTCAATTTCCCGCTGAGCTTTATAGATTTTGAATACTGCAGTACTCGAGTTATGCCGCCAGTACCGTAAACGTGTGCCTCAGGTGTATTTTCCCTAAGCTCTGTAATCCTGAACGGCAAATCTTCTGGCTGAATGAACTTGGCTGTCTCTTTGATTTCACCCACTGCGGTTGGCTTGCCCGAACGATTCTTATAGTAAATGCGCTCGCTATGATCGGGCATGCGGCGAAACACGCCACCGCCAAAATATCCTCGACCGATTTCCTTGATTCTATCCTTAATAATGTAGGCTAAAATACCTGCAGACAGAAACACTAAGCCAGATATTCCCAACCCATCCGCCAGAGCCTCTGGCTGACTCACCCTAACTATCAGTAGGAACTGCGCAATAAGTGCCCATGTCGCGGCAAGTCCAGCTGCTATCATCGCACCAATTTGACGCTGAACAGCAAAGAGTGGCACAGTCCTAATCTCTAAAAACAGCACCTCCCAAATTCGACGCTTTAACTCACCTTTACGATGGATGAATTTTTCTTTGTCAGAATTTGAGCTTGTTGGAGTCAACATCATGAAACCCGCAACCTGCGCGTGAGCATCATGAATAGCCAAAACATGCAAGATCTTAGCTTTCAAGTCGTCGATTGCGGGATCATGGTACTGATTGCTCAACCGCTGATGAAACTGCAGTAAATAGGCTGCGCCATCGCGAAGCCTATAGTAGCAGTACTCATCAGCTATGCGCATTTCTTCAGCCAAAGCATCTAGATGATGCTCTGAACGGCTTATTACGAGGTCTCTGATTTCTCTAAATTCTAACAGAGCCTTGTCAGCACGCTCCACCATGCGACAAATCCTGCCGCATAATTTTGCTATCGTGTCCGAAGTTGGGACACCTTGAGTTGCAAGTAGCCGATGGATACGTTTGCGATTTCGATCGATACCTCTGAAGTACGTACCGATATAAGCACAAGCAAATAAGCGGACTTCATCTATTGCATTTTGAATTGGCTCAACGGTGCGACCTGCATCAAGACCTTCGAGGTAATTACGCAAAAAAAGTAACGGCGAAATACCCCCAAACCTTGAGCCAACCATTGTCTTAAAACCCATTTTTGGCTCACGAAACCGCAACATGGGTCGCACATCTGCGTAAAAACGCTCTTTTGGATAGGTATGCTCATTAACTCCAAATTGCCTGGGGTAGAAAAGGTAAGTCTCTACTTCGTACCCTATAGTCGCTGAATTTTCAGAAGTCTTAAGCCCGGGTAATTTGCCTGCTGCTGTTCTATCTACACGAACCGTACGACCCGTTACGTCACTTGAGTTCGTTACTGGCGCTTTGCTTACAGCGGGAAGAAAATAATCAAAAACAGTTTCTAACTGAGTACGATCATGTAGAGCGACAGATGATTTAATGAACCTCTTAGGTGATTTGCTAGTGCTACGAGGTTCAGTTTTTAAATTTTCGCCCATATTTACCTAGTGCCAGGGAGCAGGCCAGCTGCTGCTTCAATATGAGCACGCCCTTTAGCAGTCAGCATCCGACCACGGGAGCCTCGCGCTAAAAATCCTCGATACACGAGATATGGCTCATAAACCTCTTCGAGTGTGGCACGATCTTCATTTAAGGTCGCCGCAAGTGCCTCGATGCCGACGGGGCCACCAGAATATTGTTCCGCAACAATTGAAAGAATTTGCCGATCTATTCTCTCGAGACCACACGAATCGATACCCTGCCTCCCCAGAACCGCATCGGCAAGCACCCGATCTATCGATGTCTTGCCGAAGCCAACCGTAAAATCCCAAACCCTTTTCAATAATCGATTCGCGATCCGCGGTGTCCCACGCGCTCTTTCAGCAATCTCTCGCGCACCTTCCTCGGTAACCTGAATACCGAGAATTCGAGCACTCCGCTGTAAGATGTTACAAAGCGCATCTGAGTCATAAAATTCGAGCCGTTCCTGAATCCCAAATCGATCTAGCAAAGGCTTCGAGAGCAAGGCGAGTCTTGTAGTTGCCCCGACAAGAGTGAATTGCGGCAGAGGCATACGCATTGCACGCGCCGCCGGTCCTTGACCCACGATTATATCGAGCTGAAAATCTTCCATCGCTGAGTAGAGGACTTCTTCCACCTTTATCGACAGCCGATGAATCTCATCTACAAACAACACACTGCCCGGCTGCAGGCCAGTTAAAATACCAGCTAGGTCACCAGGCCTTTCGATCGCCGGTCCACGGGTCTCATAGAATGGAGCATTAAGCTCGTTGGCAAGGATCCTCGCCAGCGTTGTTTTACCTAAACCAGGAGGCCCGTGTAAAATCACGTGATCAAGTACTGCCTCTCGTTGAAGGGCGGATTTGACATAAATTTTCAAATTTTCTTTTACGTGTACTTGACCAAGGTAATCGTCAAAGTTTAGCGGTCGAAGTTCAGGCTTCGCTGCTTCAAGCAGCTCATCCTCTAGCCCAACTTCACTGCCGACAATTCTTTCAATCTTCATTCCGGCCTGAGTCACAGTCGACGTAGATGACGGTAAAAAAGCTTCGCTCATCTAGAATAATTCCTCCGCCCTACCGGTTGCGACACTGCCAGCATTTCCAGCCAATTCAGCAAGCGCTAGGCGAATTAACGCCGCCAAATCCTTGGCCGGTGGTTCTCTTTCAAACCGCCGCAGCAGCGGCTGCAACTCTTTCTCCTTGTACCCAAAATTCTCTAGAGCGGATCGCAGATCAGCTAACATACTGGGTGTCAATGTTCTGCGATTATCATCGAATAGAGAAACAGAACCGGCGGTTTTACCGGAGGCTTTGGCTCTGGACAACATCCCCAGTGCTGTAAGCTTGCCCAATTTCGGCTTAAGCTCGAGCAGGATTTTCTTCGACTGACGGGGCCCAATACCAGGAACCTCCTCGAGAATTGCCGAATCATCTAACTCAATCGCCTGGATGAGTTGTGCCAAAGGAACGGCTCCTAAAATCCCCAGCGCAACTTTAGGTCCCACTCCACTAATAGCTAGAAGTTGAGCGAAAAGCATCCTCTCGGCATGTTCCAAGAAACCAAACAAACGGATGCAATCCTCACGGACATGGGTGTGCACCCATATCGTAACAACAGGCTCACCATCCTCGATACGAGCAATGGCTGACTCATGCATTTCTACACCGTAGCCAACCCCACCAACTTCAACAATAACGGAGCCAAGTTGCTTGAGAACACAGCGTCCCTTCAGCTGCTCGATCATAGACGCCCCATAAGCTTTTCCTGCAGACCCAACACAAGGGCAAGAGCTGCTGGCGAGTTTATCGATTGCCCCTGAAGCAGGCTTATTACTTCTTGCAGAGTTTGCACATCCGCTTCAGTACACTGCCTCAATTGACCAATCATAGAATTGTAACTACGTACCAAGTGCTGCAAGTCATCAGAATCTCGAATCCGCACTGGCGTAAATTGCTGAGTCAATTCCAGCTGCCGCATCTGCCGCGTCATACTGAACATGGGACCAGCAATCTTATGCGTAACGTGGACACCAAGCAATGTAACTAACAGCGTATTCATCACCGCTGACGCCAAGATCGCGATTAAAAATGGTGGCGGCAAAAACATCGGGAAACGAATAATTCTAAATTGTGCGAGGGGAAAGACGATTAACAGTGTTGTCGTGATTGTGGAGCAAATGCCAACCAACACAGCCAATCGCACGTAGCGTAATTGGAAGTCTCTGTTAACTAAAAAAATGCGCTTTTTTAGCTTCGGCTTTTCTGTATTCATAGCAGTGAGTATAGAGCCTATCTGCAGTGGGTGCCAGCTCGCGAAGCAAAATATACAAAAGCCACCGTAGGCGCTATTTCGACCACGGTGGCTCTTAATTTTGCGCGGATTATGCCTTCAAAGCAGCCACTTTATCGAGGCGTTCCCATGGAAACTCATCCCGACCAAAATGGCCATATGATGCCGTTTGACGGTATATAGGCCGCAGCAAATCAAACTGCTCGACGATCTCATGTGGTTTTAAACGGAATGTAGACCGCACCTTGTTCTCAAGGTCTTTGAGAGAGTGCTTAGAAGTTCCGTAGGTCTCAACAAAGACGCTAACAGGCTCAGCTACACCGATCGCATATGCAAGCTGAACCAGTGCCTTCTTCGCCAAGCCGGCTGCAACTAGGTTCTTTGCAATATACCGACCCATATAAGCCGCAGAACGATCTACTTTCGACGGATCTTTACCCGAAAAAGCGCCGCCACCATGCGCACCGTGGCCACCGTAGGTATCCACGATAATCTTACGCCCAGTCAGACCGCAGTCACCTTGGGGGCCGCCAATAACAAATCGACCGGTTGGATTGATCAGGTAACGGGTACCCTTCAGCAACTCAGCAGGAATAGTGCGTTTGATCACTTCTTCGATCACATAAGACTCAAGCTCTTTCGGAGCCACGTCTGGAGAATGCTGCGTAGAAATCACTACTGTGTCTACTCGATGCAGCTTACCGCCCTGATACTCGACAGTAACTTGGCTCTTTGCATCGGGGCGGAGGAAATCGACGTGCTTCTGACGACGCAGATTCGACAAGCGACGTAGCAATTTATGAGCATAGCTAATGGTTGCTGGCATGAGCTCAGCTGTTTCATCGCAAGCATATCCGAACATCATGCCCTGATCCCCGGCACCCTGCTCTTTGTCGCCCGTAGCGGTAACGCCTTGCGAGATATCAGGGGACTGCTGCTCAATAGCAGTCAAAACACCACAGCTGTTCGCATCAAAGCCTAGCTTGCCGTCATTATACCCAATCGAATCGATTACTTCTCGAGCTACTTTGGCATAGTCAACAACCGCTTTAGTTGTAACTTCGCCAGCAATGACTACAAGACCGGTTTTACAAAGGGTCTCAACAGCTACTCGAGAATACTTGTCCTGAGTCAGGAGCGCATCAAGGATAGCATCGCTGATTTGATCGCTAACCTTGTCGGGATGACCTTCACTCACAGATTCAGACGTAAATAGGTAGTCAGAATTCGCCTGGCTCATCACAGCCCCCTCTTCAATGCAATTACAACACGTCCAGATTCGTTGCGCCGAACAGTTCCAACACCGAAAGCCGCACCCTTATCACTAATTAATAATACAGACTTACTTAAAGCGCTAGGTAAGGCCTGGTCGCTTTCGTCTGATAAGCCCGCAAGATAAGTTTCGACTGCGACATTGATATTCTGGCCACCGCGTAATTTTGCCGTTGCCAGGGGGTCAGGGCAAGACCAATGCGCTAGACCAGTTTTAATTTGCGCCATCGGTACAATTAGAGATGCAAAGCCATCGAGCTGACTTTCTATTCCTTCGAGTCCGTGCGATTGAGCCAAATCTATGCCAGCGGCACTTGTTCGAACTAGTCGCGTCAATGTGCCACACGTACCCAGGGTTTCAGAGACATCTCGCACCAAGGATCGAACGTATGTTCCCTTAGAACAAGTTATCCTAAAACTGCTTGATCCAGGCCTGAAATTAAGCAGCTCAAACTCACTTACGGAGACCCTTCGTTTCAACTCGGCCAAGGGCACAGCTGCTGCTGCCTCTTGGTCACCACCTCTAGCGTAGTCGTAAAGCGGCTTGCCTTTATACTTGACTGCGGAATAGATCGGAGGCACTTGCTCAATATCGCCAATGAAACGCTCGAGAGCTACGCGCAGATCACCTTCGGTCACATGGTCCCACGGTGCCTCTCGCACCACCTTCCCATCCTGATCCAAAGTATCCGTCTCGCTACCAAAAGTAATATCGAACTCGTATGTCTTGGGAAGCTCGAGCAAAAAGTCTTGCAAACGTGTCGCCCGGCCAAGCAGCAGAGGGAGCACCCCTGAGGCTGCCGGATCTAGTGTTCCCACATGCCCAAGCTTTACTTTACCAATCCGCTTAACCAGCCAACGCGACACATCCTTCGAGATCACACCAGCGGGCTTATTGACCGCGAGCAGCCCATCAATATGTTGATAGCTCACCAAACTAACTCCTGCTCTGCGTTTATACTAAATTTGAGCCAATAAACCTTCGATGCGGGAGCCGCGTTCGATGCTCTCATCATAGAAAAAGCGCAGATTAGGCACACGTCGGATGTCGATAGCATCCGCAATTAGTCGGCGCAAATAAGGCGTAGCACTGGTTAGACCAGTCTTGGCAGCATCTGCCAGCTTCTCTGGCTGCTCACCAAAGACTCGGAAATACACCGAGGCAAGCTGGAGATCGCCAGACAACTTAACTGCGGTGATCGTGATGTCGTGGAGGCGTGGATCGCGAAGCTGGCCGCCCGTGAAGGCGGCCGCGATCACATCGCGCATTTCATCGGCTAATCTGGTTTGACGGAGACCCATAAGTTTGACCCTTAATTATAACGTCGCTGACGTTTCCTCGAGCACATATGCCTCGATGATGTCGCCTTCTTTTAGGTCGTTATAGCCGTCAATACCGATACCGCATTCGTAACCCTGCACCACTTCTTTGACGTCATCTTTAAACCGGCGCAACGAACCCAATTTGCCGGAATAAATCACTATATCATTACGGATCAAGCGGCAGAACGAGGTCCGTGTGATCTTGCCTTCTAGCACCGCCGATCCACCAATCATGCCAATTTTTGGCACGCTGATAGGTTTGCGTACTTCAGCCCGACCGAGAACCAATTCGCTGACGATCGGTGGTAATTTACCAACCATCAGTGCCTTAATCGCATCCACAATTTCGTAAATGATACTGAAATATTGGATTGGGACACCAGCTTGTTCAGCAATTTCATCTAAGCCACGTCCAGCCCTTACACTAAAGGCAATAACGACTGAACCAGATGCCTGAGCCAAGGAAATATCCGACTCATTCACCCCACCAACGGCGCTGTGAACAATGCGATTCCGAACTTTGTCGGTGTTCAGCTTGAGAATCGAATCAACAATAGCCTCGACCGAACCCTGGGTATCGGCCTTAACGATAATTGGTACCTCTGGCACTTCTTCGTTCTTAACCTTGGCTAATAGATCAGCCAAGCTTGCAGCACTAGACTTAGTCGACTGCGCTCTGCGCGCCTGTTCGAGCCGCCAAGAAGAGACCTCGCGTGCAGTTTTCTCATCTTCAACTATGTTGAACTGATCACCAGCCCTTGGCACACCTGACAAACCAATGATTTCAACTGGCTCAGATGGACCAGCAGAGCTTACATCACGCGCTTTATAGTCGTGCATAGCGCGTACACGCCCGTACTCCGAACCAGCAACAATGAAGTCACCTGGACGCAGAGTACCACTTTGCACCATCACGGTAGCCACGGGACCGCGCCCTTTATCCAAGTGCGCTTCAATAACCACACCCTCGGCGTGTCCGACTCGAGTCGCCTTTAAGTCCAAGACTTCAGACTGTAGTAAAATCGCTTCGAGAAGTTCATCAATGCCCTGCCGTTGTAAAGCAGAGGTTTTAATGAACTGAGTCTCGCCGCCCCACTCTTCCGCCTGAATACCATGCTCAGTTAGCTCGGTATAAACTCGGTCGAGATTGATATTGGGCTTATCAATTTTATTCACAGCAACGATCAGAGGAACATTTGCTGCTTTCGCATGGTTGATAGCTTCGATGGTTTGAGGCATTACACCGTCATCCGCAGCGACGACCAAAACCACAATATCAGTAACTTTTGCACCACGGGCACGCATCGCAGAGAAGGCTTCATGACCAGGCGTATCCAGGAAAGCTATCCGCTTACCGTCATGCTCAACCGAGTATGCTCCGATGTGCTGAGTGATGCCGCCAGCCTCACCGCTAGCAACGTCTGCAGATCGTATAGCATCTAGAATAGACGTTTTACCGTGGTCAACGTGGCCCATAACAGTGACGATTGGAGGGCGCGACTCAAGGTCTACTGCGCCTGCGCCTTGTTCCTTCTGAAGGATGTCATCAACTGTCTGAATGTTACTCTTCACTTCAAACTGGTATTCACCAGCCAGTAGGGTCGCAGTGTCAAAATCGATGGGCTGATTGATTGTGGCCATGACACCCTGGGCCATCAGCTTCTTGATTAGATCGGTACTCTTGATCGCCAGCTGCTTAGCTAATTCGGCAACGGTGATGGATTCACCCATCGTCACGACCCGATAAGAAGCACGCGGCACGGTAATCATAGTCTTTTTAAGATCTTTCCGGCGCTTAACATCGCGTCTGGTGCGCGGTGCCATAGGCGTATAAACGGTTCGTCCCGAATAGTCCGCCTGCTGGACTTCCTCATCCGAAGTAAGAATTTCAGCCTGTTGCAACAAAAGACGAGTATTAATCGCACCCTGGTTGCGGCGAGCCTTGGCTGCTGCTTTCTTGCGAGCCAACTCTTCTTCATCGAGAGTCTTTTTATCTTTAGCCACTGCTCCAACAGCAGGGCGACGACTACCCCAGTCCTCAGATTCTGGACTTGGCTGTACTCCACCTGCTGCAGGCGGGGCGTTACCCGATGGAGCTGGCGCAGCACCATCAGCACTGATACGATTAGACAATAGACCTAGCCCAGTCACTCGCGTACCGCGATGATCTTCTTTCCGGCCAGTCTGACGACTGCGATTAGCACTCTCCAGCTTCTCAACTTCTTCAGGAGTAGCGCGACGGACAATAGTCGCCCCGCCCACTTCACGACGCCGACGCGCGCCATCGCCCGCAGCTTCTCCTGCACTAGCCGCTGCTGCCGGAGCCGAGGGGGTTACGGGAGCTGTTGGCGTAACAGCCGGTGCCGATGCCACAGCTGTTGGCTCAGCTTGCGATGGCACTTCTTCGGCCACAATATTAGCTTCAATCTCTGGCTGCTCTTCAACGAGCTTTGTTTCAGGCTCGACTGGGGGAGCCGCAACCGGCGGCCGCGGAGCAAACCCTGACGGGTGCTGTATCCGAGCAGGCTTAGGTACTGAGGGGACGGTCGCACTGGGAGTGGCCGACCGCACTATGGTCGCGCTTGTTGTACTTGTGGCTCGGCCAACGACAGGGGCGGCCGTAGTTGTGATAGCGGGAGCCTCAGGTGTAGGAGACACCTTAGCTTGGGGTAATTCAACCGCCGGTGCAGCGGGTAACTCCACCGGAGCCTCGGGAACTAGCTCACGCTGGGAAACTGCAACCTCCGGCGCGCTAGCAGCAATCTCTGCCTCAGCAGCTGCCGAGGCGATGTCACCACCTTCGCCCTCATCTTTAGTTGCCGCACGCCTACGGATCACAACTCTAGGCTTGCCGCCACTCTCTGAGCTAGCAGCAGAGGACGCCGCAGCTGCAGGCGCAGCACTAGTGCCGCCCGTCGCGACAAGAGCGCCCCTTAGCTCGTTCACTTGCTGATCTGTCAACGTGCTCTGGTGGCTCAGCACTTTTGCACCCATCGCTTTGAGCTTAGCCATCAAGATCTTAGACTCGATGTTCAGCTCTTTCGCCAGCTCATGTACCCGCAGTTTTGACATCTAATAATACCCTTCATGCCCGGCTAAATAGGTAGCCGAACCCTTAAACTCAATCACTCATCTTCAGCAGAAGCATCCTCCAGCTCCGACTGAAGATATTTATCTGCTGCTATTTGCACCGTGCGCGCAATACCTGTCGATAACCCAGTTTTTTGCGCCACCTCTTCAGCTGAATCAGCTACGATATCGCCAATAGTGCCATATCCCGCGTCTGCCAAGGCATGCGCTGTGGCTTCGCCGACACCACTGAGACGCTGGAACAAGCGAATTCTGTCATTACGACCGGAATCCACCTCCGCCTCCTTCTCACTAGCTACGGCCTTATTGGGTTCCGCTGCTGCATGAGCAAAAAGCTCCTCATGCTCACCACCAGCGCCTTTAGCCGGAGCTACATTTCGCCCAGCCTCACGAGCTAACCTTGCGGCTTCTTCCAAGACTTTTTCAGCTTCCGGCTCTTCCATATTTAGAAGACGCTGCAAGGTTCTGGCGCTTAATGCAGCAACATCAGCTGGCGACTTCACACCCTCGTTGACAAGGATCTCCGCCCGCATCGGACCGATGCCAGCAATATTCGCCACGGAGATTTTAGCTCCGACCAATTCCTGCTCGAGCTTGCCTTCGCTCTTAATATCCAAGCGCCAGCCCGTCAACTGAGCTGCTAAGCGCACATTCTGACCACGCTTGCCGATCGCTAACGAGAGCTGATCATCAGCCACGATGACTTCCATGCTGTGATTTGCGTCATCGACGATCACTTTGCTAACCACAGCTGGCGCAAGAGCATTACAAACCAATCGAGCCGGGTCTTTATCCCACGGAACGATATCGATCTTTTCGCCATTGAGCTCCTGGACCACGGCTTGAACCCGCGCACCCTTCATACCCACGCAAGCACCAACTGGATCCACCGATTGATCACGGGAATAAACGGCAATTTTTGAACGATGCCCAGGATCCCGAGCAGCACTCTCAATCGTCACGATGCCATCATAAATCTCGGTAACATGCTGTTCGAATAAACGCACGAGGAAGCCCGGATGCGCCCTCGACATAACAATTTGCGGCCCACGTGAAGAACGCTTCACCTCGAGCACGTAGCCCGTAATGCGGTCCTTGATACGGTAACGCTCCGTTGGCATTTGCTCACGATAAGGGATCACCGCCTCTGTTCGGCCTAGATCCACGATGATATCGTGGCGCTCAAAGCGCCTTACGTGGCCACTAAGAATCTCACCAGTCCGGTCCTTGAACTCATCGTAAATTTGCGCGCGCTCAGCATCGCGCACCTTTTGCACAATAATTTGCTTTGCAGATTGTGCAGCAATACGACCAAAGCTACCGGTATCGATCTTGATGCCCAAAGCATCACCAACACCAGCCTCGGGATCTAAGCGATGAGCTTCTGGCACGGAAATCTCCCGCACCTTATCTTCGACGTCTTGCACGACTGTACGAAACTGAAAAAGCTCAATCTCGTTACTATCTTCGTTATAATGCGCCTCTAAATCGGCAGTTGCGCCGAAATCCCGTCGAGCGGCATGCAATACAGCCTGCTCAAGCGCATCGATGATGATAGCCTTGTCCAGGTTCTTATCGCGACTCACCAAATTGATGACACGTGTAAGGTCGCCATCAAACTCGGTTGTTTCTGATACTGCCACCATGCTCTTCTATCCTTCCTAGCATTTCTTTAGGAAACGAGTTCGATCTTTAATTATTGCCCCAGTCGTAAACCAAACTGGCTCGCTGCAAGCTCAGGAGCGGGAACGACCACTGACCCTGTTCTGTCTCAAGCGTGATCAGAACGCCATCATCACCATCACCCACCGCCAGCAAGGTACCCTTACCATTGCGGCGCTCACCCACCTTCTCCAGCAACTTAACCTCTACACACCGACCCAGCTGACTGGCAAAATGCTCCCGCCTGCGCAGAGGACGCTCAACCCCAGGCGAACTTACCTCTAAAACATAATTTCCAGGAATCATGTCGTCTAACGGAGGGAACTCAGCCAACAGGCGACTAGCCTTGACACACCCATCTAAGGTAATACCCTCAGCTTGGCCTTGATAATCTACAAATAACCGCAATATCCGGTCATTGCCCGACCACTCAGCCTCAATACAATCGTAGCCAGCAGGCTGCAACTGCCCATTGACTACATTCATAACGCTGTCTAACTTTACTCTATCCAATGATCTTACCTTGATTAGACTTTTGCCCAGTGGCTATAGGCACACATCACTCTTGGGCACCCTTGATGGTCCGCCAGGTTATAAGCGCGGACCCGCACAACACCCATACAAAAAAGGCCAGCTGCAGTCCATCCGCGGTAAAGCGACTGGATGCCTGGGCCTGCAGAGAAGTGAATTTAATGGATAAATCACTTGGTTTACAAGCACACTTAGGAACGACAACTTGGTATCATAAAAAGATCCATAGTTCAACTAAAGATCGCAGTAAAGACTGCCGAAACTCCTTCTGGTTAACTTTAAAGGAGAACGAGCATGGGCATTCTCGCTAAGCTCGGCTTATTAAAAAACAAAGACAGGTCCAGCCCTGAGGGGGTCCAAACGGAGCTCTCCACCCTGAAGATAGACGGACGCCTTCATCATCGCATCAAAATTACGGACCCAACACTTGTCAGCCTAACGCTCGCTGATACACCTACTCTACGTGTAAACGATATAAGTTATGGCGGCATCGCGATCCTATTACCAGCGAATCCGATGATATCTACTGGTGCTTTAGTAACCGGGCGCCTTCACACATTGAACCGATTCGTCGATCTGAATCTAACCCTAATGCGCTCCTCGCCATTCAGAGAAATCGAAGAAAACCAGGTTCTTGCAACTTTTCGGGTCATACATGAGGACTCAGCCTCACTGCTTTTTTTGCGCCAATTCATTGAGCCTTCTCGCTCAGGTGAATCCTTAGCATATATCGCACCCACGATGCGCCAGGTACGTTACAACCATCAGGACTGGCACTGTCTTCGCGGCGAAGGACCAGTCGATCTTTTGCTTCGCTGTGAGCCCAATTCTGTTACACCCGCAGAATTCTTACTAACTTTTCGTATTCAAGATACCTATTGGGACCTTGGTTACCGCAATGGACAGTTGAGCACTGGGCAAGCAGCTAACTCCAACAGATCAGCGCTCGATCTTGGAGTTGACAGTGTTATAAACTCAGCAGAACTGAACCCTTATGTTCTGCGCACCGCCATTTTTATTCTCTCGTCGTGCTCCACAACGTACAAAGAACTCATGCAGCCAATCATAGAACTTGCCAAATGGGCACTAAACTCATCCACCAAGCGCAACTAGCTTCATCTTAGGTTTATGGCGAGCGTTGCCACATGTGGCCACATTATGATTAAACAACCTAAGGCTGGTGTTATTTCTTTTTGGTTTCAGACCTGAAGTCTGGTACACCTGGCGCAAAAGGTCGCCTGCCAGCCAAGGATCCGCGATGAATTGGGATATCCTGATTAAACAGGCCCGCGATTGCCATACTAAGCAAGCGTGGGAGCAGTTCTTCGATGAGACCGGCGAAATCCTGGCAACAAGTAGCCATGCCAAGCCGATCGAGGATATCTTTAAAATTCTGCGCCAGGATCCACAGAGCCTCCTCTACGACCCTCGGATTTGGGGGCGGCTGATTCAGGGATGCTTATCTAGTTGGAGTCTTGAGCTCGGCCATGAAATCACTGAGTTCACCAAGAAAATAAACTCCCCGAAACTAAGCATACCGTCAGCTCAGCTTTTTCTCGAAAGTGGCTCACCCACCATAGCCCGCGAAATTGCAAATCGAACACTCCGGCTGTCGAACCTGCTACCAGCAGATCGTCTGCAGTTAGCAATGATCGTCGTCTCTTGCTATGCGGAGGAAGGCAAAAGAGAGAAATCGATTCGCTTGTTAAGCGAGATTCAGGAGTCATTGCAGAGCCCCTCTCTTGATGCGCGAGAACGCGCCGACTTGCTGACAAATATGGGTCGTATGGAGTTTTTCCTGGGGCGCTACTCGCAAGCCGGCGAGCAGTTCTACCAAGCATCGATCCTGTACCGAAATTTGTCTGACTGGGAGGCTGCGGCTAAAACTATATTCAACACCGCAGTTTGTTATCTAAATGGCGGAACAGATCAGCGGACAGATGCATTTGCCATGATAGAGGAATGTCGCCGCCTAGCTGAGGCAGAAAAGCTGCCAGGCCCCCTAGCCCACTGCGAAGCATCATACGGCACCGACGCATTTCAACACGGAAATTTTAGAGGCGCTCTAGAGCACCTCCGTCGAGCCCTAAATTACTTGCCATACTCGGACAAGAGCTACCGCAAACTTCGCATTGTTTCCATGCTTGCGAGTACTTATTTAGCCATGGGCCGATATCATTTGGCGAAAAAACTTGGGCAACAGGCTGCCGAATTAATCGCGCATGATGACGCAGCGCGGCGAAAACCCCGCCATGCCGCGCTAACCGCAGAGCTACTCTGGGAAGACGGACTGATAGAAGAAAGCCAGGGCACACTACGCCAAGCCACCATGCCACTCGAAATGCACGGAGTGCACACACTGGATGAGCTTTCAACGGTCGCTCGTTTCACCCTCCAAAATGCGCGACTAAACGTTCGCAACCTGCCGACCAAATTGGTCGCCGATCAATCTTTGCAGCGAAACCCACATGCATGTCTTGAGTATAAATATGCTTTAGGTGAACTGGCACTTACGACAGGGGATACAAAACAAGCTGAGTTATATTTCGGTGAATGCGCAAAAAAAGGCCAAAGTTACGGTTATCGCCTCCACGAAACGTTAGGGACTCTCGGCCTAATACAGACCCTTCTCTATCAAAAGCGAGCCCAAGAGGCCTCAGGACTTATTGGGGAATTTGAGACTTTAGTCGCACGAATGGGTGAGACACCACTCAAAACCCAAGTCATGTTTGTGCAAGCTGCACAAGCGTATCAATTGGGCGATTTTACAGAATTCCAGCGGATACTACGACTGGCCTCAAAATCTAAGCGCCAGAGCTTTGCCGATAGATTTGTGCTTGCTGGTTGGATCGCAACCATTGAAGGGCGCGCTTCGCGCCTAACTGGAGGATGGCAATCCCATCTCCTAGCACGCTATACAAGAATCTACTTCGCTCCGTCCCTAGAAGCGATAGATCAGCGCCATTATCGTATCAGCGATCATTACATCGTTAGCTTAGAACGGCACACGTCTCTTGCCGATTTGCTGAATTATTTACTTTTAAAAAGTAGTTTTAGCGCCACCACTGCTGAAATTCAAAGCAGTGTCTGGAAACAAAGCCTGCACACGCAAGGTTGGCAGCAAAAAATACGCAACACGATTATGCGACTGCGCGACTTCTTCCCCTACACGATCGCACCGATCATCATGCACACAGATACTATCGCGCTGTTTAGCGAAGCGATAACAATTCACCCTAGAAGAATTCAAGGGGCCACAGCAGATACAGAGATCGTCCGCTTGCTGGATGATATCCCCATGTCCAGCTTTGAACTAGCACGTCGCCTTCAAATCTCACCGGCTACAACCAAGCGGTTACTAAAGAAATTGACGGATGAACATGCAGTCGCCGCCTTCAAAGATGGCAGGAATGTTTACTACAGATCAAATAGGTCTCACTTAACCATACCGCCCTGAACCCAAGCCTCGAAGTTTTTCACCTCAGTCGGCGAGTTACTCCCACCTTTTGGCATCGTTTTATCCAATATGGTGGCCAGAGATGCACTAGCGCTCGCCTTCGCAGTTTCATAATCGGAAATTTGTGGTGGAGTGCTCGACGGCCCATGACAACTAAAGCATTTTGCCCGAAGATAAGGCTCAATGTTGGAAGTATAGGTTACCAGTGCTGCAGCGCCTACCGGGGGCGTCGCCGCAACGCCAGGCTGCGCAGCACTACTAGATTTTGGCGCGGGAAGTGCGGCAGATTTAGCGCATTTCGAAGCAGTCTTCTTGGGCGCCTTGCTCGGCGCGACGACTATATCTGGAGAAGAGTTACCGCTAACTGAGCCTGTCACCGTGCTGTCGTTGCCATTGTTAGCGGCGGTTGTTGCCGAAGCATCAGACTGGGGCATTCCAGCCGCAACCCAGTTGGCAAAGAGAGTTTTCTCTTCAGCTGGCATCGATCTTCGACGCGGCATACGCCCCGCGTTAATGCTGTCTAGGGATACATTTGCAGCAGCCTTGGCTTCTGCATAGTTTGATAACGGGGGCGTCTGAAGACCGGCGTCGTGACAACCGCCCAAACATTGTTTTTCGATGATTTTTTTTATTGTCACATCGTAGCCGATTACTGCATCAGCTAAGGACAAGCACTCACCCTCTTTCTTAGCGTCGCCACCACCCGCGGAGTCTGAAGCCCCGTAACGCTGATCGGACACGGCTATAGGAGGCTGGCTGCAAGCAGAGAGGCCCGGCAAACTTAGCAGTAGTGAGGCCCTGAGAACTAAGGTTCCTCCAACTGAGATCGTCACGTAGGCTTTGCTCACTATTTTTCCCTCGCGAGCCCTAGGTGTCCCGGGGCAAAAAAGAACGTTTCCATCAGAAATTATTGGAATTTTTTCTCGATTCTTCCTCTTATCGGCAAAAGAGCGATAAAACTTGACGATAAAACTTCTACCTACCATGACGCTTAAGGCCATGTGACCACCCGAAGAACCTAACCCAATGATTTGCGTTATCTTCCCAAAGTTTAATGCAGCCCCAAATGGGGTTAGACGACATTTTACAATGTAAATTCCGGCCAAACCCGGGCAAGAATTGTGTTCAAAAAATCTATGTACAGGATTCATTATTCGATGCTACGGTTTGCCCATAAAGATTGCGTGTCTCCCTTATTTATCGCTTTTTCTGCGGCCAAAAATTTTGGCTCAGCAAGAAAGGTCTATGATGCTTTCCTTAATCCGCCGTGGCTTTTTGCCGGCGCTCTTGGGATTGGCTGTTGAAGCCTATGCGGTTCCGAAACAAAACATGCAGGACAGCGCAAACAATTTCGTTAAGGTGTCTGGAACCGAGTTCACTTTAAACGGAAAACCCTTTTATTTTCAGGGTACGAACTTTTATCGCCTGAGCCTCATTGAGCGGCAATCAGATGCACAGGTCTATGAGATCATGCAGCAGCTCTCCGAGAAGGGCATGAAAACCGTACGAATCTGGGGCTTCTCTTGTGGCGAAAGTAATGCCCAAGCGATGCTAAAGAGCGTAAGCAAAAATTCAGCAGAATACGACGAGATAGCGCTACGCAGACTAGACCTGGCTATTGACGCTGCGCGGCGTGCTAACATTAAAGTGATACTGCCACTGGTAAATTACCAAGCTGAGTACTGCTCAATGTCATGGTGGGTTAAGCAGGTCGTAGATAAAGAGGATCCAAACCTTTTCTATACCGACCCAGATGTTCGTGAAGCGTTTAAGCGCCATGTAGGTCGGATGCTATCCAGGGCTAATACCACTTATATGAACAAACGGCACGAAAACATTACCTACGCAAATGACCCGACGATTATGGCAATCGAGCTAGCTAATGAGCCCCATACCGAAGATTGGTATGAGTCCGAAAGAGGAATACGTTCCGGCGAGATCCTATACAATTGGCTCGAGTTCATGTCCGACTTCATTAGGTCCGTTGACCCAAATCATCTGATCGCCTCGGGCGAGGAAGGCTACTCCGCCGCACCAAGTTCGCAGGACGCCGTGGATAAGCATTGGTGGCTCTCTGATGGTTCGAAAGGCGCAGACTATGAGCGCAATCTAACCCTTGCCAATATCGACTTCGCAACTGTTCATGCATACCCGACTCATTGGATGATCCCAGTCGAAGACATGGAATGGTTTGGGACTCATTATTTAAAAGATCGCGCCTCGATCGCTCACAAAGTCGGCAAACCAGTAGTCCTTGAGGAAATTGGTATCAGCAATATTGAAAATCCATATCTTGGTTATACCAAGGAGCCAGAACTCTGGCTGGAGCAATTACTGCACGTAGCTAATGCAGCGAATTATGCAGGCACCATGATCTGGCAGCTGGTACCTACGGGCTCCGAGGAAGGTGAATTCATCTATGACTTCAAATCCCCGGTAGCCGCCGTAGTTTTTAAACAAGCCGAATATATGAACAAGCTTTGACGTCCTCCCCGTCGTGAACGCCGAGGATTCCCTAGGCCCCGGCAACCTTGCGGTCACCAGGGTGGGTTAGCGCCTCACGTCCGAGGCGGAGAATGTTGCGCGCTGCGTTTACGTCACGGTCATGTACCGTTGCGCAGACGCTGCACTGCCATTCTCTTACTCGCAACCCGATCCGCGGATGTGCTGTTAGACACACCGA
>CAIWTN010000089.1 GCA_903915625.1 uncultured Pseudomonadota bacterium
ACTTCCCATGAAAGTCAAAGATGCGATCCGTCGTCACACCGCGCTGCTTTCGATCGTAATCCTGGCCTTTGCCTGCGGACAAGCTAACAGCAGAAGTCCGGCTCCAGCCCCCACCCCAGCTCCGACTACAACCACACCTACAACCGCACCTAAAAAACCTAAAAAAATCGCTAACGGCAGCAGGACCACGCCAGCGAGTCGGCCACCAGCAAGCACAACGACCCCGCCGTCGACCAACACGGTGTCCACGACGACAACGAAAACTTTGTCCGGGGATTATTCCATTTACTGCGCGCGCTGCCATGGCCAGAGTGGCGATGGGCGCATCAGTATCCGAGGGAAATCGTTGCAAGAGTTTAAAGACGCCGTCCGCTCAGGGCGAGGCAGCATGCCATCGTTCAGCGAGTCACAGTATTCGGATGCAAGTCTCAACAATGACCATAGTGTCTTGAGCGGCAACTGAGACTTTCCCACAAGCTGACGCTGTTCCGCCTGGAGCGCAACCAGCACACTGACATGTGAGGATTCTCTGGCGAACATGGAATGCGTGGACTAGGATTGCGCATTCGACGGGCTCCGGCCTGCATGGGAGTCAGGTATGAATGAGCAAAAGAGTCAGATGGGTTACGTACTATTGATTACCGGAATCGCCGCACTCGGTGGGTTACTGTTTGGATACGACACCGCAGTCATTTCCGGCGCTATTGGCTTTCTTACGACCAAGTTTGAACTGACCCCGGCGATGACTGGCTGGGCCGCATCCAGTGGCATCGTCGGTGGTATAGTCGGGGCTTTATTCGCCGGCGGAATTAGCGATTATCTTGGGCGCAAGAAGGCGCTGATGCTTGCGGCATTTTTCTTTGCCGCATCAGGCATCGGTACAGCTCTACCTAATAGCCTTACTGAGCTGGTCATTTTCCGGATGGCTGCCGGCATCGGCTTCGGCATGGCCTCGCTGATCTCGCCTCTTTATATCGCAGAGATCGCTCCTGCGCGCATCCGCGGCACTCTTGTGTCGCTGAACCAGCTCGCAATAGTCACCGGAATCCTTTTAGTTTACTTCGTTAATGCAAAAATTGCGGCGTTCGGCGACGACGCTTGGGATATTGAGATGGGCTGGCGCTGGATGTTCGGCTCTGAAGTCGCGCCGTCCGTATTATTCATGGGCCTCCTGTTGCTGGTTCCCGAAAGTCCTCGCTGGCTGGCAAAGAAGGGCGAGAAGGAAAAGGCGATCGCAGTCCTCACGCGCACTTCAGGCAGCACTGCCGCAGTAAAAGATTACGCGGAAATCGAAACCTCCTTAGAACAGGAGAAAGGGGCCTCTTTCATGGAGGTCTTCGATAAAAATCATCGCAAAATCCTGATCATCGGAACGATCCTCGCAGTAGCTCAGCAGATCACGGGTATCAACGCGATTATTTATTACGCGCCTGAGATCTTTAAAAAGACCGGTGCCGCCAGCGGGTCGGCCATGGATCAAACCGTGATTATCGGCGTGGTCAATCTCATCTTTACCTTCGTTGCCATTTGGCTCATCGATAGGATCGGCAGGCGCGCGTTACTCATCGGTGGTTCGCTGGGCATGGCTATAAGCCTAGGTTGGCTTGGTTACGCTTTTCATCAGCAGGATTTCACTAGTCCGCTGATTTTAGTTGCGATCTTGGCTTACATAGCTTGCTTTGCCGCCTCGCTCGGCCCCGTAGTTTGGGTGGTTATCGCCGAAATCTTCCCCACTCGCGTGCGTGGCACGGCCATGTCGGTGGCAACGTTTGCATTATGGATCGCTTGTTTTGCCGTGTCGCAGGGGTTCCCCATGCTGCTTGAAGGGATAGGCGGTGCCAAGACCTTCTGGTTGTTCATGGTGTTTGCGCTAGCCACGGTTGGCTTCATTGCCAAATTCGTGCCCGAGACCAAAGGCCTATCACTGGAAGAAATTCAGTCAGCGACCACCTGAATAACAGTTGGCACCTGATATACTTGCTTGTGCGGAGCAGCCTGAGTCGATAATCTTAGGCTGCCTCTTTTGCACCACCAATTCACCACAGAGGCCTCCTTCCAAAACCAGGGCAGGGAATCTGATTGCAGTATCGAGTCCTAGCAATCTGCATGATTATGCTGTCGATGATCTCGATACAGTTCGGGGCCACACTTGCGAAGCATCTCTTCCCTATTGTAGGCGTCGCTGGCACTGCCATGGTCCGCAGCGGCTTAGCAGCCATACTTCTTGTCAGCGTAAGAAGGCCTTGGCGGGACGGACCAGTGACGCGATTGGCGCTGTCTGAGCTGATTATGTATGGCGGTTCACTTGGAGCCATGAGCCTGTTTTTTTACTTATCACTGGACCGGATTCCACTCGGTGTCGGGGTTGCGCTGCAATTCCTTGGTCCTTTAGGCCTGGCTCTTTGCATGTCTCGCAAATCAAGCGATCTGCTGTGGGTAGGACTGGCCGGAGTTGGGATAGCGCTATTATTATCAGGCAGCACACCATTGGAAGGCGCTGGCCTAGATCCCAAGGGGGTCATCTTCGCTCTACTGGCAGCAGTCGCATGGGCTTTATATATCGTCTTCGGTCAACGCGCCGGCAAACAACTATCCGACGGTAGGGCCTCGGCACTTGGCATGGTCATAAGCGCGTTAATCATTCTGCCATTCGGCATCCATCATGGCGGCACGGATTTAAGTAATCACGAACTGTGGATATACGCTCCCATAGTAGCGGTGCTGTCCAGTGCCCTACCTTACTCGTTAGAGATGATGGCTCTGACTCGTCTCCCAGCCAAAACCTTTGGCGTCCTTATGAGTTTTGAGCCGGCATTCGCCGCCATTTTGGGCTACTTCATGCTTGGCGAGAACCTCTACTGGCAGCAGTGGCTGGCAATAGGTCTCATCATTATTGCCTCGATAGGCAGCATTCTCTTTGCGCAGCCCACCAACTTGACGTCCTCCCCGGCGTAAACGCCGAGGATTCCCTAAGCCCCGGAAACCTTGCGGTCACTAGGGTGGGTTAGCGCCTCACGTCCGAGGCGGAGAATGTTGCGCGCTGCGTTTACGTCACGGTCATGTACCGTTGCGCAGACGCTGCACTGCCATTCTCTTACTCGCAACCCGATCCGCGGATGTGCTGTTAGACACACCGA